>PMOP01000260.1 GCA_003161495.1 Acidobacteriota bacterium
CCCGGACCTTTTACCGGCTCGCCATCCACGGTAATTTCTCCCGTGGTGGGGCGGTCCAGGCCGGCGAGCAGATGAAGAAGTGTTGATTTACCGCAGCCCGAGGGGCCGACGATGCAGACGAATTCGCCTTGCTCAATTTCGAGGTCTATGTTTTGCAATGCGGGAGTGAAGGAGCCGCGCGAGTTGGCGTAGCTTCGGAAAACGCCGCTCAGCGCAATACTTTCTTTTCGCGCGGGCCGGGCCGATTGCCGCGGGTCGGAATCCACAGGCGGCATTTTATCGGATTTCGGCGGGCCCGGGAGCGCGCCGTTTTTAATTGGTTCGCGGTTTCCGCCGATCGACCGGTTGAACAAGTCGATCACGTAGTTCGTCATGGTATGGGTCTCGCCTTCTTTTCACGCAGGACTTCATTCAACAGGGTCAGATCGTAGAGCCCGGAAATATCGGGCTGCGTTCTACCGAGAAAACCTTCGTCAAACGACTGCTGCGTGGCCTTGAGCATCGACGAGCGAAGCGGATCGTACGTCGCAGCCATCCCGGAAAACGCGTCGTCGAGGACTTCGGGCGCGAGGGGTTTTCCGGTTTCTTTTTGCAATTGATGATTCAAGATTTGCTTGGCCTGCGCGGGATTCTTGTTGATCCAATCCGTAAGCTCCACGTGAACGCGCAGAAAAGTTTTCACGAGGTCGGGGTGTTCCTTGAGAAATTTGGGGCGAACGATGAGGTCCGTGATGACGAATTCATGATTCGGCCAGAGGTCGCGCTCATCGAGGAAAATCCGGCCGCCCGCCTCGTGAACGAGGCGCGCCGCCCACGGTTCCGGCGCCCAGGCCGCGTCGATCTGTCCTTTCAGGAAAAGTGTGAACTGGTCGGCGTTGGTGACGGGGAGGACCTGAACGTCGCCGCCTTTTTCCCGCGGCTTGAGGCCGTTGGCACGCAACCAGGCGCGCAGCGCCACGTCCTGCGAGTTACCCTGCTGCGGCGTCGCGACTTTCTTGCCGTGAAAATCGGAAGCCTGCTGAATCCCCGCGCCCTGCCGCACGACGAGCGAAGCGCCGCCGCTGGCCGCTCCGGCAATCACGCGAACCGCGTCGCCCTGCGAACGCACGTAACCTGTCACGGTAGGGTTCGGGCCGACGTAGGTGAGGTCAATGGCATTGGCAAACATCGCTTCGATGGCGGACGGCCCGGCATTGAATGCTTTCCACTCGATCTGCACGCCTGGCCCAAGAGCCTTCTCAAACTGGCCGCCGGCGCGCCCCACAAGCGCCTGGGCGTGCGTAATGTTCGGAAAATAGCCGATGCGCAGGATGACGGGCTTTTGTTGTGCGCTGACCGTGGAAGCGGCCAGAAATAGGATGGCCGGCAGGATGGCCAGCAGAATACTCGACGGCCATCCTCCCGCGAGGCTTTTATTCCGTATCAGTCGAGTTTTCGAGGCAGTTTTCACTAAAAATTCCCGGCCCTTCTCGTCCGAATCTCGTCCCAAAATGAAAATCCCACCGCCAGTGATGTTCCGGCGGTGGGATTCTAGAATTGCTCGCTATGATTCTAGAGTATTTAGGTCCCGGCGCCAGAAGACGCAGACATATGGCAGGTACAACAGAGGCAGGCCTGCTTGGTCTTCTGGACGTGGTAATTCACGGAAGGGATTATATCGCGGTACGGTCCGAAAGTCAATGCACCGTCCTTAAAAATGGGAAAGTGGGCAATTGCGGGGTGTTTTCTATTGAAAATTGGAGGCGCGGGGCGGGATCGAACCGCCGATAAAGGTTTTGCAGACCTTTGCCTTACCACTTGGCGACCGCGCCTCGGCGGTATACGTATTCTATATTCTATCAGATGATCCCCTGCATCGTCTGCTTCCCGCAAAAGTACAGTCGAAAAAAAATCGAGGGGGGTGAATTTCCACCCCCCTCGAGGTTGGCAGGCTGATTTCGCCTGGCTGATTGGTTAGAACGTGAGCTTCAGGCCGACTTGGACGTCACGTGCGCTGCCCGAACCGACGACCGGGTTACCAGCGATGACATCAGGTGTCCCAAGCGAGCTCCCGAAGAGCGACGGCTGCGAGGGGTCATTGTTTCCTCCGCTGGAGCCATTCGATGCCCCGTACGGATTCTCAACGATGGGATGATTGAGCACATTGAAAACCTCAAGCCGGAATTGGGCTGTAAATCGCTCCTTAAACGTAAAGTTCTTGAACAGGGAGAGATCCAGGTCTTTGAAGCCCGAGTCCCGGAAGATGTTTCGTCCCATCGTGCCGAACGTTCCAGCCGTGGGAGGAGTCATAACCGAATTGCCAGTCGCGAAGCAACCACCCACCGCCAGCGTGCTGGCGTCGGGAGCTTTCGCCGCACAATTGGCGATAAGGGTTGAAGAGTTCGCGGCGGCAGTCGTGATGCTATAAACACCGGATGTTTGCGTGCAAGAGGCGGCGCTTGAATTGATAGCACCGCCGACGTCCGTAAATCCGGAGCAATAGGGAATAGAAACCTGGGTGCCCTTGAAGTCGCCGGGGTTCCCGAAGAAATCCCATCGATCATTGGAATCACCAGTCCCGCTGAAGTTGTTCCCGTAGTCGTTCACGAGCCACGGCTGAGAACTCTGAAGGGTAACGATGCCGTTGACCTCCCAGCCTTCCAGCACCTGCCCAAAGCCCTTGATTCCTGGAATGTTGTAGGTGGTCGTGAACGTGAAACGGTTACGAACGTCGAAGTCGCTGTTGCCATAATCTCCGCCCGGATTGTTGGCGTTTTGCGAAATGAGCCCGAACCGATTTAAGGACCCGTTGTCGAGACCATGAGCGTAGGTGTATCCGGCGATGAAAGAGAGCCCGTGAGACATTCGCTTGGTCAGGGTCGCCTGCATGCTGTTGTAGTTGGAATGGGTATCGTTGGTCATCATATTGATAAAGCTAAAGTAAGGGAACTGGGCTGCAAACGGACGGGCGCCGTTCCCACTAGCTGAGGGAGCTTGCTGATTGATGTCACTGAAACCCGTCAGCCTTTGGCCGCGGTTGCCGACATAACCAACCTCCAACGAGAGATTATTGCCAAAGGCATGTGTTACACCAAGGCTGTAATTCATTACGTATGGAGTTTTGAGGTTCGGGTCCACGCCCATGAGGGCGCACTGGCCTGGGTCCCTCGGACCGCCGCCTGTTGGCACCAGGTGGTCACCGCAAGTGATTCCTGCGCCGCTTGGGAAAACCGTTGATTGGCCCGCAGCGCAGCTTGGAACTGCTGGATCCCAGCAGAGTTGGTTGGGTGAGTAATTGAAAGGTGCCACCTGGATCGAGCCGCTGCCGTTTGTTGCTACTCCGTTCACTACGAACGTGGCCCCGGTTGGGTTGGCGGCAAGCGTAACTGCCGAAGAATTCTGGAATTGATTCTGGTTCATCCACTCGACCGCGGTAAACGACGAGTACATGATACTGAATCCGCCCCGAACAACGGTCGTTCCTTTGCCATTGACATCATAGGCGAAACCGGCACGTGGCGAGAAATTGCCGCGTTGAGGTTGCCACATGGTATTTTCGCCCGGCGAACCCTGCTGGATCAGCCCATTCGGCGCAGACGGGTCGAAGTTGGCCCAGAGGTTGTTGGCCTCTTTAAGCGGCGAAAAGTATTCGTAGCGCAGACCCAAATTGAGCGTAAACTTCTGGGACAGGCGCCAGTCATCTTGAACGAACGCCGAGGTGTTCGTCCAAAGTATCCTGCGGGTTGGGTTTCCGACAAGGGCCTTCGCACTGCTTGGATCCCCCGCGAAAAAGTCGTCCAATGGGCAGGAGGCAAGGTTTGGAGCCTTGCCACAATCGGTAAGCCCCGGTATCAGTCCACCGGCAAAATTGACGCGGCCGCGTCCATAGTCTGGAATGTTGGAATCCGCCTCGATGTGCGCAAACTCGCCACCGAACTTGAGTGAGTGTTTGCCGACCAAATACGAGAGACTCTCCTGAACATCCCAATACGGGTTCGGTGAAATGGCTTGTGGACGGTTGTGCCAGGTACCCGACAGAGCAAAGCCACCGACTTCAATCGTGGGGAGTCCAGGCACGGTCAAGCCCGTGTTCAGTCCGGAAACCGAAGCGCCGGCATCGGCGCTAGTTGTAAGGAACGTCATACGGTTATACCCAAACCGCACTTCGTTCACCATGCTGGAGGTGGGGGTGTAATCCCAAGTGCCGGAAGTGGTCCAGTTGTTGATAATAAAGCCATTCTGGAAGATCGGATTGGTAAAACCGCGATCTTCTCCGGTACCAACATATCTGCCGATGAGCAGCACACCATTCAGGGTGTTCTTATCGTTTATGTGGTAATCGAGCTTTCCCACCCCGTTGTTGCTCTCATTTACGTTGGGTATCGTACTTAGGAAACCTGTGCTGCTTGTGGGGTTATTCGGGTAAAGACCACCAGTGCAGACGAAGCTTGCAGGCAACGGCAGCGTCTGCCCCACTGCGTTCGGACAAGCATAATTCAAGCTGACAGTGCTCACCGGAAGGCCCGCTGCATTCACAGCATTAATAGCATCCACCATGCTGGCCCCAGGCCCACCACCTGCGCCGGTTTCGGGAATGCCGCTGGTGCTGAACGCGTTGCCGATCAAGTCTCGAAGGCCTTCATAGTTGCCGAAGAAAAATAGTTTGTCCTTTTTGATCGGCCCGCCCACTGAGGCGCCGAATTGCTTCAGCTGGGTCGGCGGCTTATCGCATAGTGTTAGAGCGCCAATCAAACAGCTGGAGCCGGTCGGCGCGGGGTTAAAGTAGTTGCGCGCATCCCAGTTGGAACTGCGGTAAAACCCGTAAGCTGTCCCGTGAAGGCCGTTGGTGCCCGACTTGATTCCGACGTTTACCACAGCGCCGGGATCCCAGCCGTATTCCGCCTTCGGAGCCTCCATGAGGTTGAATTCCTGGATGGAATCGATTGGGAGGATCGTCGCGGCATCGGTGATCGGGCTCGACATGCCGGCGATGGGCCGGGCATCAAAGAAATTGTGGTTGATGACGCCATCGATCATCCAAACAGATTCATCGGGACGAACCCCGTTGGTGCTTTGGGTCCACGGTCCCCCGCCTACCTGATTCATTACGCCTGGACGCAGAGCCAAAAGGTTCTGGTAGTTGCGGCCATTCAAAGGCATATCGACGATGTCGGCGTTATCGAGTGTGCCGCCCAAAGTGGCATTAGTGGTTTCCACCAAGGGAACCTGCTCGGTGACGGTGACGGTCTGCTCCTGCTGGCCGGGCTGAACGGTCAAGTCAATTCGAACTTCCTTGCCGACTTCGAGGGCGATGTTCTGCCGCTCGAGCTTCTTGAAGCCTTTGGCTTCGGCGCGAACTGTATACATGCCGGGAGTCAAATTGGGGGCGTTATATTCCCCGGCATCGTCAGAGGTCAGGGTGCGATTGGTGCCCCTCTCGGTATCAATGACGGTAACCGTGGCGCCGGCCACGACGCCGCCGCTTTGGTCCGTCACCGTTCCGAGAATGCGGCCGGTGTTGCCTTGCGAAAATGCCGGCAGGGAAAGCAGAAGAACTCCAAATGTTACGGTCAGAAATTTGATCGCGATTCTGCACCAACCACCCGTGGAAGCTTTACTCATCGAATCTAGAGAATTCATTTCTGGACCTCTCGTTTAGAAGGATTGAATTCTAATTCGGGCCCCTATCCCCTACCCCTTCACACCCAACTACCCAAACCCCAAAAAGCCGCCGAGAAATTCCTGTTTGCGCTTCACGCGCGCAACAAAATAGACAAATGCCACGAGATCCAGACCAAATCTCGCGGCCCAACCCGTTGGCTATGGACGGTCTCTACTCGCCAATCATCGCCGCACAAATCGGGCGGCGCATAGGATTGCGCATCCTGCATTCAATAGGATTTTCGATAGACTTTTAATTGATACTAAAATTATAAATCGACAGCACCCGACCATCTGATGGGGGCGAGATTAGTTCCAAAGGAATTTCAAGTCAAGGCCTATTTTGCGGGTTTTGCCGTATTGGAACAGTTTTGTGGGAGGCTGTGCTTACAGAAATTTGCGTTTCAGGCGGCGGGTTTCGCGATGGGAAGCCGAATTTGGAACGTGGAACCATGACCGGGCGAGCTGTGGACTTCAATCGTCCCGGCATGGACTTCGGCGATCCAGCGGCCGATGGAAAGGCCTAACCCGACTCCGCCCAATTCGCGGGTTCGCGCCTTATCGGCGCGATAGAATCGCTCGAACACGTTGGGCAGGTCCGCCTCGGCGATGCCGATTCCGTTGTCGCGCACCTCGGCGATGGCAAACCCGTTATTACGTTGCAAGGAGACTTCGATCTGTCCGCTGGCGGGCGTATATTTCACGGCGTTATCGATCAGGATCAGGAACAGGCGGCGCAGCGAGCTGGCGTCTCCCTGGATCCACAGGGAGTCCGTGGAAATTTTCTCTTCAAAGGCGATTTGCTTGGCTTCCGCCAAGGCGCTGCCCTGGTGGCAGGCTTCGCGCAAGACGTCCGTTACATTTGTGGCGGCGAAGTGAGGCGTTTCCGTGCCCGAGTCGGCCCTGGCGAGGAACATCAACTGCTCGATCAGGCCGGAAGTTTTTTCGAGTTCGGCGAGAACTTCGGCGATGACGTCGCGATATTCGTCGGCGGAACGCGCCTTGCGCAGGGAAAGTTCCGCGCGCGTGCGCATCACGGCGACGGGCGTGCGCAATTCGTGCGAAGCGTCGGCGGTGAATTGCGTAATTTTTTTAAAGGCTGCTTCCAGGCGATCGAGCATGCCGTTGAGCGTTTCCGAAAGCCGCTGCAACTCATCGCCGGTAGGGGGCACGACGAGGCGGCTCGATAAATTTTGCGCGCTGATCGTGCGCGCCGTCTGCGTGATCTGATCCACGGGAGCCAAAGCGCGCGTGCTGATCCAATAGCCTCCGGCCGCGGCGCACAACAGCAGCGTGGGGATGGAGATAAAAAGCAGCAGCGCGAAATCGTGCAGGGCTTCGTAGAAATCGTCCATTTCAAAAGCGGACTGGATGAGGTAGGACTGGCCTCCCACGCTGACTTTTTCGTTCCAGATGCGCAGGGGGACATCTTTCCCCATAAATTCGGTGGCTCTATTCCGGATCGTCGTGGGCCTGGGAACGCCGTAATCGCTCATGACCGTCGAGCGATAGAGCCAGTTGCCCTGATCGTCGGAAACCTGCAGGAGCGCGCCGCCAGAGCGCAGTTCGGTGTGTTCCCGGAGCCCTTCGGGGAGATCGTCCTTATGGCCTCGCTGGATGTCCCGTTCGATCAACTGGTGGACGCCCTCGGCGCGGATCTGCAGCTCCTCGTCCACGGTCCTGCGAATGCTGTGGCGCATGGCGAAATAGGCGCTCACGCCAAATGCGGACAGCATCACGGCGAGGACCGCGAAATACCAGGCGGTCAGGCGGAGCCGAATGGGAAGCGTAATCATGATGCTTTTGTAGTGTCCCGAATGGTGTATCCCGTTCCGCGAACGGTCTGAATGAGTTTCACTTTATGATCTCGATCCACTTTGTTGCGCAATAAACTGATGAAGGCGTCGAGCGTATTTTCCTCGATGTCGTCATTGGAATCCCAAACCGAATGAACGATCGTGTTTCTGGCAACGACTCGGCCGGAGCGCCGCATCAGGAATTCGAGCAAGCGAAACTCCGTCCGGCTCAGGGAAATCTCCTCGCCGGCGCGTGTGGCCACGTGCGTGGCCGGGTTCAAAATCAGATCCGCCACTTGCAGAAGCGTGGGGCGCGGGACGGAACCGCGCCGCGAAACTGCCCGGAGCCGCGCCAGGAATTCCTCGAAAGAAAACGGCTTGGTCATGTAATCGTCGGCGCCGATGTCGAGGCCTTTCACGACGTCGGGCACGGTGTCGCGCGCGGTAAGAACCAGGATCGGCGTTTTGTTTCCGCCCTTGCGCAGGCGCCGAGCGACCTCGAAGCCGTCGATTCCCGGCAGCATCAAGTCCAGAACGATAGCGTCGTATTCGAGAGCCTGGGCCATTTCGAGGGCGTCGCGGCCGTCAAACGCGAGGCTTACGGAATGGTTTTCTTCCTCCAGGCCTTTCTTAAGCAGTTCGGCCATTTTCTTCTCGTCTTCGACGATCAGGACATGCATCGCTGACACACTCCCATCAGACCACAACAACCTGAAAATGTACTGAATGGCCCGCCTGTAATTCTAGGCCCTTCTTGCTGCACAGGAAAGCGCGGCCGGAACGGTTTTCATCGCTCCATCGTTCCAAGCGATATTTTCATGCCTTATTCAGGTTGCGCTGGTAAGCTGGCATGTCCGTGGCCCCCTCCGAATACCGTGCGGAGAAAATAACAAATGAAGCGATGGAAATTGATTTTTCTTGTCATGATTGCTTTGGCCGTTTTGGGGGCGATTTACGGAGCCGCCGTGATCCGGCGAGGATTCAGCGCCACGGGTCAGCCGTCGGCTGTTGAAATTGTTATGGCGCGGACCGTGCGGAGCCTGGGCATTCCGCGAACCGCGCAGCAGGAAAAGAATCCCTGGACTGCGACGCCCGACTTGTTGCAGGAAGCGCGCGACAATTTCACGGACCACTGTGCCGTCTGCCACGGTAAGGACGGGGACGGACACTCGGGGATCGGGCCGAATCTTTATCCGAAGGCGCCGGATTTGCAGAGGGCCGAAACTCAAAATCTTAGCGACGGCGAAATTCATTACATTATTCAGAACGGCGTGCGGCTCACGGGGATGCCGGCGCTCGGAAATCCGCATGGCGGACAGGATGACAGTGCCGCTTGGAAACTCGTTCTTTTTGTTCGCTCGATTGGGCAGGCAACGCCGCCGGAAAAAACCGAACAGAGCGCAACGGCCGCCTCGGCGCACTACGTCGGTTCCGTGGCGTGCGAGAAATGCCACGCGGAGATTTACGCGAGCTGGAAGAAGACTCCGATGGCCAATGTGGTGCGCGATCCGCGCGAACATCCGGAC
The DNA here is from genome assembly GCA_003161495.1 of Acidobacteriota bacterium. Classification (GTDB taxonomy): domain Bacteria; phylum Acidobacteriota; class Terriglobia; order Acidiferrales; family UBA7541; genus Palsa-360. The sequence goes on from PMOP01000260.1 coordinate 8,963, forward strand.
GCGATCATTCCCAATCTCTCCACGAATACTGTGAGCCCGAAATTCACGAAAGACCAAGTGGCCTTTGTTTACGGCGGCATCTGGAAGCAGCGCTATTTCACCAAAATCGGCGATGATTATTTTCCCCAGCCCGCGCAGTGGGACGTGAGCAACAAGAAGTGGCTCAAGTATTTTGTGCCGAAGGGAGGCGACTGGTGGGAACCGTTTTATCCTCCCGACAATTTCCAGCGGCCTACGGGGCCAACTTGCGACGGCTGCCACTCGGTGGATTACAACATTAAGACCAAGCAAGTGGCGGAGTGGAATGTGGGCTGCGAACGCTGCCACGGGCCCGGAAGCGTGCATATGGACCATGCCACGCGCGGCAATATTCTGAATCCCGGGCGGATGGATTATGTCAGCGCCAGCGATACGTGCATCCAATGCCATTCGCAGGGGCGCCCGCTCACCAATCCGATCGAAGGAAAATATTACGACTGGCCGGTGGGTTACCGTGTGGGGCTGAATCTGCGGGATTACTGGCAGCTCGAAGATCACAAGCTCGGCGAGCTGAGCTTCACGCATTTCCCTGAAGGCACGGCTCACAAAAATCGCATGCAGGGGAACGATTTTGTGCAGAGCGTGATGTACCGGCGCGGCGTCACATGTGCGGATTGCCACGACGTGCATGGCACGAAGAATTACGCGCAACTCCGGAAGCCGGCGAATGAAATTTGCATGGATTGTCATGGAGCCGGGTCCAGAAATGGGCCGCGCGAGGCAACGCTCGCGGAACACACGCATCACAAGGATGGCTCGACCGGCAGCGCCTGCGTGGCCTGCCATATGCCCAAAATCGAGGCGGAGATTCCCGGCGTGTTCGTGAGCGCGCACACGTTCGCTTTTATCGCTCCGGCCATGACGGATAAATACAAAATTCCGAATCCGTGCACGTCTTGCCACATGGATAAGAACACCGCGTGGGCTTCCGATGCCATGCGCAATTGGAAAGCGGAATCGCCGTGGCGAATGGAATAGAATGTCGGCCGGTTTTCAATTTATTAAATTATTAAGATTCTATTCAGGTTGGAAGTATAAGATGATCGGCAAGGGGTGGCTGTCGAATTTGGAAAGAGTTCGTTTCGATTTCTTGCGGGGAATGCCCTGTCGTTTTAAATTGCATCGAGGCCCAGAAGGAGTCCCTGTGAAATTCTCAATTACCATATTGCTACTATTATTACTTTGCTGCCTGCCGGCTGGCGCGCAAGTTGCTGGAGGATCGATTTCCGGAACGGTGACGGGCGAATCCGGCGGGGCGATGCCGGATGTTCACATCACGGTGAGAGATGTGGGTACGGGCCTGGCTAGAAATGCCACGACCAATCCGGCCGGGCTGTTCAATATTCCCGATCTGTCTCCCGGAAATGTTGAAATGACGATTTCGGCTACCGGATTCGTCACGCAAGTTTGGACAGCCATAACAGTCACCGCGGGAGTGGAACGCGTTCTGAACGTGGCGATGCACTCGGGAAACCCTGAGCCGGCCGTACGCGTGGCTGCGCCTCCCGCGCTCGTAAGCGAACCGTGCCCGTCCGTGTGCGGCAGCGCAAACGCTTCGACAGTGCGCGATACGCCTTTGAACGGGCGCGACTGGGCGGCGCTGGCCACGTTGCAGGCTGGCGTTTCCTCCGTGCAGAACGGAAGCGCTACCGGAGGAGGCAACACCGATCGCGGATTCGGAGCCGCTGTTAGCATTTCCGGATCGCGGCCAGATCAGAATAGTTATCGCCTGGATGGAGTCAGCATCAACGACTACGCGAACGGTGCGCCGGGCAGCGTGCTCGGAGATAATCTGGGTATCGACGCGGTCGAGCAAGTGGCGGTGCTAGGAAGCAACTATCCCGCCGAGTATGGACGAACTTCGGGCGGCGTCATTAACGTGGTAACACGAGGCGGCAAGGATGCGTTTCACGGTTCCCTGTATGAGTTTCTTCGCAACAGCGCACTGGACGCGCGGAATTTCTTCGACGGGCCGGTCATTCCACCGTTCAAACGAAATCAGTTTGGAGGTTCGGCGGGCTTGCCGATCAAGAAGGGCCGTACCTTTATTTTCGGGGACTATGAAGGCTTGCGCCAATCGCTGGGAGTGACGACGGTCGATACGGTTCCTTCGCGGGCCGCAAGAGGGATTGCGCCGGGTGGAACGACGCCTTCGATGCCCGCCGTTTTGTGTTCCATTGCACAAACGCCGCAGCAGTTGCCTCCGAATGGATGCACTCCAACGCAACTGCCGCTTGCGGGGCCAGGCGCCGCGCCCAATCCCGATCCGGTGACGCATATCGATCAGTCCATCCTGCGATTTCTTGGCGGCAATTTCTTCCCGCTGCCGAACGGTCCTGCGATCGGCAATGGCGACACCGGGATTTATTCTTTCGCCGCGCAAGAGATCACTCCCGAAAACTATTTCACAATCCGCTTCGATCATAAATTCAGCGACAACGACAGCATCTACGCGACGTACATCCGTGACAACTCGACAACCATACAGCCGGGCACCTTCGGCGAACTATCCTCCGATATCGTCTCCAACCGCCAGGGCGCAACGATTCACGAGGACCATATTTTCAGCTCCAACCTTCTGAACTCGGCGCGAATCGGTTTCAGCCGCGCCGTCGGCATCATCGGCAAGGTGGATCAGGTTTTCAATTCTTCCATGACGGATCCTTCCTTCGCGTTTGAACCGAACGGTTTTGCCGGGGACATTCAGAGCATTCCGGGCGTCACCAGCTTTTTGGGAGCTCCGACCGCGGAAGGATTTATTCCATCGAGCCGCGAGATGTACTGGACCAATTACCAGGCCGGAGACGATATCGTCTTCACTCGCGGAATACATTCCTTCAAGTTCGGCGCGGAGTTTGAACGGATGCAGGACAACGAAGTTTCCGCCAGCAATATCAACGGGCTGTTCCGGTTCGATTCCCTGACGCAATTTCTGACCAACCAGCCGTCCCTTTTTTCCGGAACCAGCACGCCGCTGCCGCTCGACATCGGAATTCGCGAGTCGCTTTTCGGCGCCTACGCCGAGGACGACATCAAGGTAAAGAAAACGCTGACCGTGAATGCCGGCGTGCGCTACGAAATGCTGACGGTGCCGACCGAGTCGCACGGGCTGACCGCGGTGCTTCCCAGCATGACGGCCGCTGCGCCAATCTGCGGCGTGGCGGCGACGGGCTGCGCCGGCACGGGACCGCTCTTCGCGAATCCTACGCTGAAAAATTTTGAGCCGCGCCTGGGATTTGCCTGGAATCCTCGTGGCGGCAAGACCCTGTTTCGCGGGGGATTCGGCATCTTCGACGTGCTGCCGCTGCCGTACGAGTTTACGCTCGCTTTTCAGCGCGCGGCACCCTTCACGCGAACCATCGTTGGAGAGACGCCTTCCCCCGGTTCGTTTTCCATGGATCCCACGGCGGGCTCGCTGGCCTATCAACAATTCGCCGGTCAATCCGACACGAATCTGGCGTATTACGCCGACCCGCATCCCAAGCGTGATTACGTGATGCAATGGAATTTGAGCGTGGCGCAGGAGATCACGTCCACGCTTGCGCTGACCGTGGGCTACGTGGGATCGCGAGGAGTCCACGAGCCGTACCGGGTAGATAACATCGACATGGTACTGCCGACGCTTATTTCGGCGGGTTACCTCTGGCCTTGCGGGCCCGACGGCCAGGGCGATGCCTGCCAGGCCGGTTTTCTTCCTACCGGGACGCAGGCGAACCCCGTGCCCAGTTCCAAACTCAATCCGAATTTTGGGCGGGTCAACGCGACTCTGTGGCAGGCGAGTTCGTTTTACGATGCCATGCAGGTGGATGTCGCCAAGCGCGCCAGCCATGGATTCACGTTCCACGGCGCGTACACCTGGGGCAAAAGTATTGATACGCTCTCGGCCACGGAAGCCGATGACGCGTTTCCGAACGGCATATTCAACCAGCTTTTCTTTGATCAGCGCACGACGCGCGGGCTCTCGGATTTCAACGTTGCGCAAACGGTCGTCGTGAGCGCCACGTGGGAAGTGCCCGGACCGCAAAAGGGTTCGCGGCTTCCGGAGTGGGCATTTGGCGGATGGCAACTCGTCGCTCTGTATAAGGCCAGCACGGGACAACCGTTCACGCCTATTTTGGGCGGCGATCCGGTGGGAACAAAACTGGACGAAACGGGATTGGTTCCGAGTTTTGTTTCGGGATGCAATCCGGTGGATTCCAATTTCAAGAAAAATCCCAACGGGCCCATCTACCTCAATCCCAGCTGCTTCATTTTGCCTCAGGCGACGGCTGCCATTGCCGCCCAGTGCCAGCCTTTTGGTCAGGGACCGGGAAGCGCGGGGATTCCCGGCACGTGCGCGAATCTTCGCGGGAACATGGGGCGCAATATCGTGATCGGGCCGGGGCTCTCGAAACTGGATTTCTCCGTGTTCAAGAACAATTACATCCGGCGAATCTCGGAAAGTTTCAACGCGCAGTTCCGCGCGGAAATTTTCAACATTTTTAATCGCGCGAATTTTTCCTCGCCGACGGATAACACGGCCGTCTTCGATCAGAACGGTGTGCCGATCCAGAGCGCGGGGCTCATCGATTCCACGCAGACTACGTCCCGCCAGATTCAGTTCGCGCTGAAATTGATCTGGTAGTTAAGTAGCGCGGGCTTCAGCCTGCGGGTTTTAGGCCTTGCAAGGACTAACCCCCGCAGGCTGAAGCCCGCGCCACTTACGGTTTCCTTCCACGAAACTTGCGTGTCTGATTCCCGCTAGCCTCGTTGTTGCGCGCTATAATCAAAGCCCACCCCTTCAAGACTGCTATTGTCGGGACAACGGCTCCATGAACACGCATCTTCAATATTGGCTGCCAAGATCGATTTCCAGTTTAAAGGATTACAGCTGGCAGAAATTCGCCGCCGATGTTCTCGCGGGAGTTACCGTGGGCTTCGTGGCGCTGCCGCTCGCGATGGCGTTTGCGATTGCTTCGGGCGTTGCGCCGCAGGCGGGATTGTATTGCGCCATCGTCGCGGGATTTCTGATTTCCGCGCTGGGCGGATCGACGACGCAAATCGGCGGGCCCACGGGCGCGTTCGTCGTTGTGGTCTACGGCATCGTGGCGCGGTATGGGCTGGATGGCTTGTTCATGTGCACCCTCATGGCGGGCGTGCTGCTCATCATTCTGGGCGCCACGGGTCTTGGCACCGCCGTGAAATATATTCCGCGGCCGGTGGTTGTGGGATTCACGAACGGCATCGCGGTCATCATCGCCAGCACGCAGATCAAGGATTTTTTTGGCCTCAAGGTCGACAAAGTTCCCGGAGAATTTCTGGCGCGCATGGAAATTCTCGCGCGGAATTTTCACACGCTTTCTCCGCTGGAAACCGGCCTCGGCGTATTTGCGCTCATCGTGATTCTTTTCTTTATGCGTTACGTGGAGCGTGTGCCGGGATACATCGTCGCGCTGTTTGCGGGCACGGCGCTCGTGGTTCTGCTGAAGCTGCCTGTGCAAACGATCGGGACGCGCTTCGGCGGCATACCCTCCGGCTTCCCGGGACTCAGAATTCCGCAGTTCCGTTTTGATTTGCTGCGTCCGTTGATTTCTCCGGCGATCACCGTCGCCATGCTGGGCGCGATTGAATCGCTCATGTCCGCTGTTGTATCCGATCGCATGAGCGGAACGAAACACAATCCCAACGTCGAACTGATCGGCCAGGGTATTGCCAACATCATGTCTCCGCTTTTTGGCGGCCTGCCCGCCACCGGAGCGATTGCGCGAACCGCCACGAACATTCGCTCCGGCGCAAAAACGCCCGTCGCGGGAATGGTGCACGCGGTGACGCTTTTGGGGATTGTGCTGTTCGCCGCGCCGCTCGCGCGTTTTATCCCACTCTCCGTGCTGGCCGCGATTTTGCTCGTAGTGTCCTACAACATGGGAGAATGGAGCGAAATTCCGGAGCTTCTGAAACTTTCCGCGCTCGACATCGGCACGTGGCTCATCACGTTTGCACTGACCGTGTTCGCGGATTTGACGGTGGCCGTCGAAGCGGGAATGATCCTCGCGGCCCTCGTTTACATTCGCAAGGTAACGGCCACGACGACGGTTTCCCAGGTCACCGACGAATATTTGCGCGAGGGCCAGGTGCACATCCTCCAGCACAAGGAAATTCCGCCTTACGTGACCATCTTCCGCATCCACGGACCTTTTCTTTTTGGAGCCACCGATAAAATCGACGAAATTGTCCAACGACTACCGGAACTTCCTCCCATCCTCGTGCTGCGCCTGCGAAATATGACTGCCATCGATGCCACAGGCTTGCAGGCTCTCGAAGAGTTGGCGGATGCGGTGCACGCCTCCGGCCGCGGCCTCATCCTGTGCGGCGCGCGCGAACAGCCCGCGCGCCTGATGCATCAGTCGGAATTTGAAGAGCACGTCGGCGCAGGCAATATCAGCCCGAGCATTGCGGTTGCATTGGAACGGGCCAAGGTTCTCTATCAGGAAATTGAGCAGCGGAATCTTCAGGCGGTGGGCGGCGGGGCGAAGGGTTCGAGCACGTAAAGCTATGGGCGCTTCAAGGATCGGCCGTTAACTTCAATTTTTCATCGAGTTGCGCGAGCGAGGGCTGGCCCGGCTCGGGCGGCTGGTTAACGTAGACAGTTTTTCCGCCGGATTCCGCAAAAACCCAGATGGAATTGCCGGGAATTCGCGCGCGAACGTCTTCTATGTGTTCCGCCGAAACGACCAGAAAGACGCGCTTCGATCCTTCCCAGAGTTTTGAAAAATCCAGGTCGTCAAAGAAACGCTTGGGCGCGTCCGGATAGTGCGAACCAAATTCCAGATTGCTTCCCGTCGCGTTATACAGCAGCACGCCGCGATGAGAATAAAAGGCAATGCCCGGAGCGACGCGAATATCTCCGTAGAGCGCAATTTGATCGTCGGGCTTCAGGGATTTGTCGAGCTCCAGCGCCAGGGTGCGGGAAGAAAGCGTGGGATTCAGAACGTCGTGGGCGATGTGCGCCGCAAGGATGAATCCGACCATCCCGATTGCGAGCGCGATGTTCGGAAGCCACTGAATGCCGCGTTCCCGCAGCGCCCATGCGGCCACAAACGCGATCAGCACGGAAAGCGAAGATAGAATGATCGGGAGGCGCAGGTCGGCCACGGATTCCGGCGTAAGGTCGAGGAGGTGCACCATGCCGGTCAGATAATTTTCCGGGCTGCGCATTTCAAGATGATTCGCGACGTCGCTGGCAGCTGCAATGTGCATCGTGCCCCATAGAAAATATCCGGCAACCAGGGCAAGGATCACAGCCAATCCCGCCAAAACACGCTGCACGGGCCGCAGCCATTTTTTATCGGCTGTCTCGGCGTCGGCAATTCCGAGGCCCAGCAGCAGCGCCAGCGCCGGCCAAGCGCCGAAGCTGTAGTATTCCAGGCGCGAGCCGCTTTCAATCGTGAAAAAAAGAAGAATCACGCCGGCCCAGGCAAACAGCAGCAGGCGCGCCAGCACGGCCGGATCGGTGGCCTTGCCCCAATCGCGCGCGGGAAGCGGCAACTCGCGCAGGGCGAGCGGAAAAAAGAAGCTCCACGGAAAGAGCCACACAAGGTGCGCGCTCCACCAGGCCCACAGCGGAACGGCCCCGTAATCGTGCGGCAGGCGTGTGCCCAGCGCTCGATTGATATGCTCGTTGATAAAATAGGCCCAGAAAAAACCGGGCGTGCGGATCGCCGCAAGAATGTGCCACGGCGCAGCGAGCGCCAAAAAAATCGCGGAGCTGGAGAACAAGCGAAGCTCACGCCAGCGATGCCAGCCGCGCACCATCGTAATGAACGCCGCGATTCCTAGGAGCGGAAAGAGCAGGCCGATCAGCGAGCGAGTCATGACGGCGAAGGCGCACAAGGCCGCCGCGCCCCAGTAGCCGGCTCGCGAATCCAGGCTTCCGGTCCAGGAGCGCAGGAATAAATAGAAAATTCCTTCAAACGCGAACGTGTAAAGCGCCTCGGGAATCATGTTGCGGGTGAAGATGAACATCCCAACGCTCGTGGCCGCGGCCAGAGCTCCATACAGTCCCGCGCGCTGGCCGAAAAACCTGCGCCCGAATTCAAATGTCAGCAGGACGATCCCGACCATCGCGAGCCCGATGGGCAGGCGGGTCGCAAACTCCGTTTGCCCCAGCAATTTATAGCTGGCGGCCACCAGCCAGAAGTGCATCGGCGGGCGAATCAGGTAGCGGACGCCGTCCATGTACATCACCACATAATCATGCCGAGCGAGCATTTCCTGGGAGACCATGGCATGAGCGGCATCGACATCCTCGTCGTCCAGGGCCGGGCGTCCGGCCGTGCCGATGTACAGCCCGGCGGAAAGCACGAGCAGGCACAAGGCGATCCACCACGCGTTGATCCGGTCGATTAGCATGCGCGATCCCTAAAGGCTGCGTGAAAAACAGTTATTCTAGCATAGCAGGCCGGAGGCCTTGGAACCCCTTGAGGGTCTGCTGCAAATCCTTATTGCACACTTAGTGCTTGAGTCTCACTGACCTTTTTCTGTCCGTCCGTGCAGTTGTCTGATTGGCTCCTCAACTTTAGTCTCCCTAATACGGTTTGACGAAAGGGCCCGCGGCGCGGTCTGGCGCTCAATGGGCACATTGCAAAAGTAGCCCGGTGGAGGACATCAAGATGATCCAAGTGGAAGCGTTTCAGGAATTTCGTGCCGGCCTCACATATTTGCGCGCCGGAGATGCGAACAAAGCCCTGCCTCATCTCAAATCCGCTCTCGCAGAAGAACCTTCCAATCCTTTTTATATTTCCTACATGGGAGTCGCCATCGCGGCGACCGCGCAGAAATGGGCCGAGGCGGAAGAACTTTGCCGTTCGGCGATCCGCATGAGCCGGCGCCAGGCACAGCTCTATTTGAATCTCGCCGAAGTTTACACAGCTGCGGACCGCAAACAGGATGCCGCCGATGCCCTGGCCCGCGGATTGCGCTACGCTCCGCACGACCAGCGCTTGAAAATGGGGCTCGATCGGCTGGCGACCCGCCGGCCTCCCGTGCTGCCGTTCCTGCCGCGGACGCATTTGATGAATCGGAATCTCGGCAAGCTGCGGCACCAGGCCATGCAAGTGCTGGCATCGTTTTGACCTGCAGGGGCCGCTAGACGCGCGAATAAGTTGAGCCCTGCGATTGCGCCCGGATTCGCGCGGCGCTATATTCGTTTCCAATGAAGCGCACTCTAGGATTATTTGTATACACCGAGGAGAGGAATTGTCCTCTGTGTGGCAGCGAGCACGTCCACCGCACCAAGCGCGGACGCCTTTTGGAATTTTGGGTCCTTCTTTTCCTGCCCTACCGTCCCTACCGCTGCGGGAAGTGCCGCCAGCGTTTCTATGGCCCCAAAAAGATGCCGAAGCCGGATGTCCTCGAAGAAATCGACAAAATCTAACGCTGAAGCCTCATCACGATTACAATGATTCTATTGGCGCCTATCTGCTTCGTTCTGTGGAATGAGGTTTGGTGGCGCCGGCGTCCCGCCGGCGATTTTTGCGCCGTGATTGGGCCGCCAGAATCACCGGCGGGACGCCGGCGCCACCAAACCTCAATTGTGATGAGGGCAAGCGTTCCTCTTCGTTAGCCAGGATTTCACTCCACATTTTTCTCTTGCAATGCCGTGTCTTTGCCGGGCAGGTGTGTCTGTATAATGTGCGGCGATGGACTTCGATTTCAGCGATATCCCGCGGCGTTTGTTCGGCCCCAATTACGCGCCTCCAGGCTATCTGGCTGCGCGATGGCTTTTTCTTCGCGCGCTCGGGCTGATATTTTTTTCCGCATTTTATTCGCTGGTGCACCAGATTCGCGGGCTCATCGGCCCGAACGGAATCCTTCCCGCGCGGGACTATCTCGTCCAGGTGGCGCGCGTGCTGGGAAGCGCGCGCTTCTGGTACGCGCCCACGGTTTTTTGGTTTTCGGCGAGCGACCGCTTATTGATGGGCGTGGTCGTTGTGGGAATGGTGGCGTCGTTGCTGCTCGTCGTGAATGTCTGGCCTCGCGGGATGCTGGCGATCTGCCTGGTTGCGTTCCTGTCTTTCATTGCGGCGGCGCAGGATTTTGCCAGCTATCAATCCGATGGGATGCTGCTGGAAGCGGGATTCATCAGCTTGTTTTTCGCGCCTTCGGGATGGTGGCCGCGATGGGGATCTTCCGATCCTCCTTCGCGCGCCAGCCGTTACATGCTCATCTGGCTGATGTTCCGCATTTATTTTGAATCGGGGATCGCGAAGATCCTGGGGCACGATCCCGAATGGCGTAATTTTACGGCCATGGATCAGTACTATCAAAATGGGCCGCTGCCCACTTGGATCGCGTGGTATGCGCAGCAGTTGCCGCATGCGTTTCATGCGGCCACGGCGGTCCTCGTGCTCGCGCTGGAACTTGTGTTGATCTTCGGCATTTTTTTGCCGCGGCGTTCGCGCATCGTGCTGTTCTTCGTGATCACCGCCTGGCAGATTGGCATCATTCTCACCAGCAATTATGCGCTCTTGAATTACCTGGTGCTGGTCCTCGGATTTCTTCTGCTCGACGATAAATTTCTGCTCCGGTTTTTTCCGCAAAGTGCGCGGCCCGCCTCCGTTTCTTCCGATGTCGCGCAGGTTTCGGATCTGGCACCGGCTCATGCGCCGGGCTGGCGAGGCAATCTCCGCCTGTCCGTCCAGGGAATTTTCTTGACGTGGATTTTCTATGCGACGTCCGCGCTCCTTATTTTCATGCGGTTTCCAGCGGTGCCCCTTCCTTCGGGCCCGATCCGCGCATTCGAACCGTTTCGCATCGCTAACGAATTCGGCCTGTTTGCGGTCATGACGCGAGGGCGGTACGAAATCGAATTCCAGGGTTCGCGCGACGGCCAGACTTGGACCGCTTACCCCTTTCGAAATAAGCCGCAGGACGTGCATGCACCCCCGAGGATTTATGCGCCTTACCAGCCTCGATTCGACTGGAACTTGTGGTTCGCCTCGCTGGGCAACTGGCGGCAGTATCCCTTCGTTTTGAACGTAGAGGAGCGGCTGCTGGCCGGCGAGCCGGACGTGCTGGCGCTCTTTGCGGGAAACCCATTCCCGGGGCAACCGCCGGAGCAGATTCGCGTGCTGCTCTGGCAATACTGGTTCACCGGGTGGGCTGAAAAGCGCGAGCAGGGTTTATGGTGGCGGCGAGAACAGATTGGACTATACGGTCCCACGCTGGAGCGTGCGCCGGAGGGAAAATTCACCGTGCTGGAGATGCCGGACGCGCCTCGAAATATTCAATAAGTGTATGTTCTTCAGCTATATGCAGCCGACTTCCTTTTGGCGCAAGTTCTCATAGACACCCCCACCGAAGCCTGCCACACTCCACCATAGTCCTAGAACTACTAGTACAATCCCTTCTAAACCATCGATCCAACCCCTTCGGGACTATCGAGCCATAGCCGCAGTCGAGCCCGGCTCCTAACCTTGTCTCACGTCGCAGGAAGCCTACAGAAAGGCGCTTGTAACGTACTGAGGAAAACGAAAATGTTTCTCGCCATTGCCGTACTCCTGATTCATCCGCAGCTCGCAACCACGGTTTCCTTGCCGGCGGAGAAGGCCGCGGTCGATGCTTCCGCGGCGATCACCGCATCGGCTGGAACGGTGGATGCTGAAAATTCCGTCGCCACAGTGACAACTTCCTTAAGTGCCACGAACCAGCCTGTCGCGGAACTCAAAGCTGCGCTGCCCGATCCTCCCATAGCGGTGAACGCCCCCGCGCCAATCGCATTCGTAAGGCCTGGCAAGCCCATGACGGTGTCTATCGTTGAGTTGCGGGCCGAGAATCGTCGCAAACAATTGATGTGGAGAGGCCTGGTGATCGCCACGAGCGGCGCCGCTACTTTTGATGCCTGGTCAACGCGTCACGCGATCACGACGGCCGGCGCAGTGGAGTTGAACCCGTTACTGAAACCCTTCGCCGGCAACGGGTCCATGTACGCGGCCATTCAAGTGGGACCGCTGCTACTGGATTATGCCGGCAAAAAGATGATGTACAGCAGGTACTCGTGGGTGCGCCGCATGTGGTGGGTGCCCCAGAGCGCGGGATTCGTCAGTTCCATGTTCTGCGGCTCGCACAACCTTGCGTATCACTAGAAAATTTTCTTCCCTCAGGCAATAGGCGTGGCCGGGACCCCTCTCCCGGCCGCGCTTTTTTGTGTACATGTTCAACGCTGTGCCGTTGCGGCATTGCCTGACCTGCTGTACTATCCCCGCCATCGGAGGGTTTTCCTCATCGCCACGCCGGCAGCCATTTCGGCGCCCACAGCAAAGGCTCCAGCGCCCGCGGATTTAGCGCGCCCTGGACGCATGGTTTCGCTGGATGTGTTTCGCGGCGCGACCATTGCCGCGATGATTCTGGTGAACGACCCCGGCTCCTGGGGCCACATCTATCCTCCCCTGGAACATGCGGAGTGGAATGGGTGGACGCCGACGGACCTGATCTTCCCTTTTTTTCTTTTCATCGTCGGGGTTTCGATGACGCTGTCGTTTGCTTCGCGGATCGCGCGCGGTGTTACGCGCGGCGCGCTTGCCATTCATGTGGTGCGGCGCAGCGCGCTGATTTTCGCCATCGGATTATTTTTGAATGGATTTCCGGAATTTGATTTCAGTTCCATCCGGATCATGGGCGTGTTGCAGCGCATCGCGCTGTGCTATCTCGTCGCGGGACTTCTGTATCTGGCGACGTTTGAGAGGAAGCTTTCCATCGAGGGGCCTGCAAGCGTGCGCGCGAATTTTCGCGTGACGGCGGCCGTGGCTGTCGCATTGCTCGTGGGATATTGGGCGCTGATGACTTTCGTTCCGGTGCCGGGATACGGCGTGGGGCATCTCGGCAAGGATGACAATCTCGGCGCATACGTTGACCGAACCCTGATGGGCGGACATTTGTGGTCCGAATCCGTGACCTGGGATCCCGAGGGATTTCTGTCCACGTTTCCCGCGATTGCCTCCCTGCTGATCGGGATTCTTGCCGGTGAGTGGCTGCGCTCGGATCGTCGCGCGGGGCGCAAAGCGCTGGGCCTCGCGGCCGCGGGCCTCGCGCTGCTCATCGCCGGGCGGTTCCTTCATCCGTATTTTCCGATCAACAAAAATTTGTGGACGAGTTCGTTCGTGCTGTTCACGAGCGGCTTTGCGATGCTCGCGCTGGCCTGTTGTTATTGGGTTGTCGACGCGCGCTTCTGGCGGGCATGGGCGTGGCCGTTCCTTGTTTTCGGAATGAATGCAATCCTGGCGTACGCGCTGGCGGCGCTCGTTTCGGAGGTCAGCACCGATTTTGAATTCAGCGACTCGCGTGGCCATCAAACAACGCTGCACGGCTGGCTCTACGACCGCTTTTTCGTGCCGCATCTTAGCGCGGTGAACGCGTCACTCGCTTTTGCCGTCTTTTTTGTCTTCGTGATTTTTGCGCTTCTCTGGCCGTTCTATCGAGTAAAATTGTTTCTGCGGGTCTGATGGAGCTGAATTTCAATTTCACGATCTCAAAGAACATCTTCCATGGATCGCTGTTTCTTACAATCTATTCACAAAACCGCAGTTTTTTAATCCGGATGTAACATAGCCTTCCCACAGGTCCATGTACTATAGTCCTTTTGTTACCGGGCGAAACCAGCGAAGGCAGGGATGGGTGTCGATGAAACGAGTTCTGCTGATCGAGGATGACCGGGACATTGTCGAGCTTGTTCGCTACAACCTGGAGCGTGAAGGTTTTCAAGTTTCCGCCGCGACCGACGGCGCGACGGGCCTCGCGCAGATACGCAAAGCCCCGCCGGATATTCTGCTGCTGGATTTGATGCTGCCTAAAATTTCCGGGTTGGATATCTGCAAGGAAATTCGCCGCGATACATCTTTGAATCGCCTGCCTATTCTGATGCTGACGGCGCGAGGCGAGGAAGCCGACCGCGTGGTTGGATTGGAAATGGGCGCGGACGATTATGTGACCAAGCCTTTCAGCCCACGGGAGCTTGGCGCGCGCGTAAAAGCCTTGCTGCGTCGCACAGAGCCCGCGAACGAGCCGCGGCGCCTGATCGAAGCGCGCGGATTGTCGATCGATCCTTCTTCCTATCGAGTAGCGCGCGACGGCAAACCGGTGACGCTATCGACCCTTGAGTTTCGTTTGCTGTATTATCTGGCTACGCGCCCGAACCGTGTCTTTACGCGCGATCAGTTGCTGGATGCGGTTTGGGGAACCGAGCGCTTCGTGACGCCGCGCAGCGTGGATGTTTATATTCGCCGGCTGCGTGAAAAAGTCGAAATCGACGCCGATCATCCCGCCTTCCTGAAAACCGTGCGCGGCGCGGGTTATATGTTTGAGAGCGAAGGCCAGGCCGATAAACAGGAGTAAATCCGTCTTGCGCGTAAGCCTATTCTGGCGGCCGGTATTGATTTGCCTGGCGCTGGTGGTCGCGATTTTACTTGCTGTGGAGTGGTTTTCTCCGGATACCCTGCAAAAGATATCCCCGGCCGTGGCGATTTTCCTGCTAGTTGCAGGAGCCGCATTCTTTTTATCTTCCCGCACAGTCACGTTGCGTATCCGCCGCCTGAAGGAATTCGCAGCGCGCGCCGGCGCTGGGGACTTTAGCGCGATCGAACGCGATCACCATCAGGATGAGCTCGCGGATCTGTCCGCGGCGCTGGGCCGCGCCGTCAATGGACTCGGGCAAACCATTCGCACGCTCACGGACGAACGCAATCGCTCGTCGGCGATTCTTGGGAGCATGGTCGAGGGCGTCGCCGTGGTGGCGGCGGACGAACGAATTCTTTTCTGCAATGGGGCCTTTGAGCAGATCCTCGAGCTGCCTTCGGGCAGTTCGCAGGGCAGAACACTTGTGGAAGCGTTGCGGCAGGCAGACCTGATCGCGCTGGTTCGACAAACACTTTCGGCGGTCGAAGAACAGACCGGCGAAGTTGAGGTAGGAACGGTGCGCCGCCGGAATTTCAGCGTCACGGCCGCGCCTGTGCGCGCAGCCGGAGCAAATGGCGCGGTCATGGTGCTGCATGACATAACCGAGTTGCGACGCCTGGAGCGCGTGCGGCGCGATTTTGTGGCCAATGTCTCTCACGAATTCAAAACGCCGCTGACCGCGATACAGGGCTTCGGGGAAACGCTGCTCAGCGGGGCGCTGGATGACAAAGCCAATCGCGAGCGCTTTGTCGAAATTATTTGCGAGCACGCCCGGCGCCTTGCCCGCCTCACCGATGATTTGTTGAAACTTGCGCGAATCGAAGCAGGCCGCCTGGAACTGGAAATTCGCTCGATCCGCGTGGAGGCTCTCGTGAACAGCTGCATCGAAACGGCGCGCCTCAACGCGAAGGCCAGAGGGTTGGAAATATTTGTCGACTTGCAGGAGAACGTCCCTGCAGTTCGCGGAGATGGCGCGCAGCTTGGAGAAGTGTTGCAGAACTTGCTCGACAACGCGGTGCAGTACACGCCCTCGGGCGGAAAAATTGAGGTGAAGGCGCGTTCCAACGGGCAGGAAGTCGTTTTTACAGTTAGCGACACGGGCATCGGCATTCCCGAATCCGACCTGGAGCGCATCTTCGAGCGGTTCTATCGCGTGGATGCCGCGAGATCGCGCGAGGCGGGCGGTACCGGTCTCGGCCTAGCGATCGCCCGTCACATCGTGGAGGCCCACGGCGGCCGCGTCTGGGTGGAAAGCGCCATCGGCCAAGGTTCCCGCTTTCATTTCAGCATTCCCTGCGCTTCTTGATGTGGAAACGTACGCGCACAATTGTCGAGCTTTTCACGTGAATTTGCGCTGGGCGGTTGCCTGAAGAAAAGACATTTTGCGTGCTTCTTTTGTTTCGCCGGATATTTACTTCTGTGTCATTCTCCGTTCACAAAATCCGATTATGCTGGCCATGGCACGAAACTAGATGGGGCAAAGGCGGGGCCATGGCGAGTTCGGCTTCCAAAATACAGACGGTCTACGAGGATGTGCTGGCTAACTATTTGATTTCGATGGCGCGCACGGTGGAAACGAGCGTGGGCTCCGCGCTCGACGCGCTCCTGCGTCCCAATCTTGAGGCGGCCGCGCAACTTTCGAGCAAAGTTTTCCTGGTGGAACCGCGCGTCAACGAATTTGAAATTTTGATCGACGACCACGCCGTGAGGATGCTGCGAACCGGGCTGCTGGATGACGAAGAAATCCGCCGCGTCGTCGCCTCGCAGAAAATCGCCAACGATCTCGAACGCATCGGCGATCTGGCCGTGAACATTTCCGAGCGCGTGATTTCACTGGCGGGAATGAATGTGATGGAAACGCCGCGCGACCTGGAACCGATGGCCGGCGCTGTGCGCGGAATGCTGGGGCGCAGCCTGGGCGCTCTGATTTTTCGCAATGTGGTGCTGGCCGGCGAAGTGCTTGAGGCCGACGATGTGGTGGACCGCTATCGCGACCAGATTTTCGAGCACTTGCTCTCCCGCATGACCGAGGAACCAGGGCAGGCCGCGCCACAGCTTCAATTTGTGCTGGCCACGCGATATCTCGAGCGCATCGCGGATCACTCCACGAATATAGCCGAGGACATTATTTTCTGGGTTCGGGGCCTCGACGTGCGCCACGGACGTACACGGATGGTTGTCGAAGAAGCCAATTATCCGGAAAAGAGAAACTGAGTTGCGCCGCACAATCTTGGCGCAGAACGGCGAGCTTCGTGTTGCAAACCCACCCCGGGCCGGCGCTCCCCTGGTGTCGGCCCACCTCCCCTTTCTTTGTATGTGTCACATAGCAAGGCAGTTGTGAGGAATTTCCGATTTTTGCCGGTCTGCTTGGCTTGTAACGTGACTGTAACAATTCGGAGTCAAAATGAGACATGGCTCATGGGAGATAAAATGCGAATCGTAAAAGTGCTTAGCCTGTTTGCAGTTCTGCTGGCTGTGGCCACGTTTGCCGCTGCCGCCGGGCAAGTGTTGTTGAACGCCGCTGGTGCGACGTTTCCTTACCCGATGTATTCCAAGTGGTTTGATGTCTATCATCAAGCTCACCCAGGCATCCAGATTAATTATCAATCGATCGGTTCGGGGGGCGGAATTCGCCAACTGATCGATAAGACCGTGGATTTCGGCGCCTCCGACGGTCCGATGAACGACGATCAGCTCAAGCAATCCAGCGTGCCGATCCTGCATTTTCCAACTGTCCTGGGCGCGGACGTGCCGAGCTATAACGTACCGGGCGTGAGCGCGGAATTGAATTTTACTCCAGAGGCGCTCGCGGGAATTTTTATGGGCAAAATTACTAAGTGGAACGATCCGGCGATCACGTCGGCAAATCCTGGCGTGAAACTTCCTTCCGATGACATCGTGGTTGTGCATCGATCGGATGGGAGCGGCACGACCTACATCTGGACCGATTATCTTTCCAAGATCAGCCCCGAATGGCAGAAAAATGTGGGCAAGGCGACATCCGTGAACTGGCCGGTGGGTTTGGGCGGCAAGGGTAATGAAGGAGTAGCGGGGCTAATCGAGCAGACGCCGGATTCGATGGGTTACATCGAGTTGATTTATGCCATCCAGAATAAAATTGCATATGGACGCGTGAAAAATTCCTCGGGCGCGTTTGTGAAGGCTGACTTGGCCAGTGTTTCCGCGGCGGCAGCAGCGACGGCGAAGTTCATGCCCGATGATTTCCGTGTTTCGATCACGAATCCCGAAGGGAAAGCGGCCTACCCGATCGCCAGCTTTACGTGGCTGTTGATTCCCGCGAAGTTTGGCGATTCCGCCAAACGCGATGCCGTGAAGGACTTCCTGAAGTGGATGCTGACGGACGGGCAGCAATACTGCGAAGGCCTGTCGTACGCGAAATTGCCGAAAGAAGTTGTCGCGAAGGAAACGAAAGCGATCGCGCTGATTCAGTAATTGCTTTGAGTCGGGTCAGAGGCAAAGCGAACGAAATGGCCACCACACCGAACGCGGCAACGCCCACGGATTTCACGGTGAGTCCGCGTTCCTGGCTGCGCCGGTGGACCGGCGCGGATGAAATCGCGCATTTCATCACACTCGTTGCGGCGGCGGCGCTTCTGCTGATAGCCGTTCTTCTGGTGTATCAGCTATGGACCCTTTCCGCGGAAGCGCGGGCCAAATTCGGGTGGAGTTTTTTCATAACGAAAACCTGGGATCCGGTCGCCGGCGATTTTGGGGCGCTGCCGTTTATTTACGGCACGCTGGTGACTTCGGCGGTCGCGTTGTTCATCGCGGTTCCACTTGGCGTGGGAGCTGCTATTTTTCTCGCCGAATTAGCACCACCGAAACTTTCTTCTTCTCTGACCTTTGTGAGCGACCTGCTGGCGGCGGTCCCCAGCGTGATTTACGGTTTGCTGGGCGTGTTCCTGCTGGTGCCGGTGATGCGGACGACCGTTCAGCCGGCGCTGAAAAAGACGCTGGGATTTTTGCCGCTGTTTCGGGGGCCATCGTACGGAATCGGTTTTCTGACGGCGGGAATCGTCCTTGCGATCATGATCGTGCCGTTTGTGCTTTCGGTTTCGCGCGAAGTTCTTCTGGGGGTTCCACGCGATCAGCGCGAGGCGGCGCTGGCGCTCGGCGCGACGAAATGGGAATCGACCTGGAAAGTTGTAGTGCCGGCGGCGCGAATTGGAATCTTCGGGTCTGTGTTTCTGGCACTTGCGCGCGCGCTCGGTGAAACCATGGCCGTCACCATGGTCATCGGCAACAATCCCAAAATTGCCGCATCGCTTTTTTCGCCAGGATATTCCATCGCATCTGTGCTGGCCAATGAATTTTCCGAAGCCACAGGAAATTTGTATTTGAGCGCCTTGATTGAACTCGGCCTGGTGCTATTTCTGCTGACGTTTGTTTTGAATGGGCTCGCGCGGCTCCTGATCCTCGTCACCACGGCGCGCGGCAGCGGGGTGCTACCCACATGAGCCCGCGGCTGGCCTGGAGAAAATCGCTCAACTTCGTCATGCTTTCTCTCACGGGATTGTGCGCGCTGCTTACTGTTTCCGCGCTGTTTTTTATTCTTGGCTACCTGGCCTGGAACGGCGGAAAAGATTTGTCGTGGAGTTTTTTCACGCACTTGCCTGCCCCTGTTGGTGAACAGGGCGGAGGCATGGCCAATGCCATTGTGGGCAGCCTGAAACTTTTGTTGCTTGCGGCACTCTTCGGCGTTCCCATCGGACTTCTGGGCGGCGTGTACCTGGCGGAGTTTGGCGGAAGAACGCTGCCGTTTCTGGTGCGGTACACGGCGGACTTGATGAACGGCGTACCGTCGATCGTCATTGGAATTTTTGCCTACGCCCTGGTGGTGATGCCGATGCATCACTTCTCAACGTTGGCGGGCGGTATCGCGCTCGGGATCATGGTGATCCCCACGGTGTTGCGCAACACGGAAAGTTTTTTGCGGGATGTGCCGCTAGCGTTGCGCGAGGGCTCCTTTGCATTGGGCGCGAACAAATGGCGGATGATTGCGACGGTGGTACTGCCCGCCGCTGCGCGCGGGATATTAACGGGCGTCTTGCTGGCCCTGGCTCGCGTGGCCGGAGAAACGGCGCCGCTGCTGTTCACCGCGTTTGGCAATCGCTACTGGAGCCCCGGCTGGATGCAGCCGACCTCATCGCTTCCCGTAGTGATATACACTTATGCGACCGGCCCTTACGAAGACTGGCATCGTCAGGCGTGGGCGGCGGGCCTGGTGCTGCTCGGTTTGGTACTGGTCACGAATATTTTGGTTCGCGCGTTTTTGACGCGCGGGACCGCTTATGAGAGGACTTGACGATGAGTTCCGCATTTCCACTCATGGCCAATTCAGGGGCGTCTGCGGTGTCCTCCACGACTAAATCGACTGCACATACTCCTGCCATGACCACATCAGGCGCCAACGCGCTGCGAATGAAAGTCACGAAGATCAATTTCTACTATGGCAAGAATCACGCGCTGCACAATGTGTCGATGGATGTAGCAACAAACAAAGTGACGGCGATGATCGGACCGTCGGGCTGCGGCAAATCTACGCTCTTGCGGACGCTGAACCGGATGCACGAAACGCTCCGGCACACGCGCCTCGAAGGTGAAATCGCCCTGGATGGCGTGAATATTCTTACGCTGGACGTGACCAAGTTGCGCCGAATGGTGGGGATGGTCTTTCAGAAGCCCAATCCATTTCCGAAATCCGTATATGAAAACGTGGCTTACGGACTGCGGATCAATGGGCATGAGGGACGACTGGACGATGCGGTGGAGAAGAGCCTGCGCCGCGCCGCTTTGTGGGACGAAGTGAAGGACAAGCTGCATAAGTCCGCCTACGCGCTCTCCGGCGGCCAACAGCAGCGGCTGTGCATCGCCCGGGCGCTGGCGGTCGATCCCGAGGTGCTTTTGCTCGACGAGCCTTGCTCCGCGCTGGACCCTGTGAACACGGCGAAGATCGAGGAGTTACTGTTCGAATTGAAGCCGTCGTGCACTCTGGTGATTGTCACCCATAATATGCAGCAGGCGGCGCGCGTCAGCGATTCGACGGCATTCATGCTGAACGGCGAGCTGATCGAGTTCTCAACAACCGGACATATGTTTACCACGCCTTCGGATCCGCGCACCGAGGCGTACATTACTGGCCGCTTCGGATGAGGCTTCGCATTCGGATGACGATTGTAGGAGCATCTTTAGCGGTGTAGTCTGTGCAGGGAGAGGACGTAAAGAATGGAACGCCATTTCGAACGCGATCTGGAAGAGCTGAAGGAACGGCTGCTGTGGATGGGCAGCCTCGCCGACCGAGCCGTGCACCAGTCGGTTCATTCGGTGCTCGATGCGGACGAAAAGCTCGCGCAGATCGTGCTGAAGGAAGAGAACGCCATCAACGAGCTGCAAATCGAGATCGATGATCGCGTGGTGCAATTGCTCGCGCTGCAGCAGCTGATGGCCGCCGACCTCCGCTTTGTGCTGGCCATCGCGCGAATCAACAACGATCTTGAGCGGATCGGCGATCAGGCCGTGAATATCGCGCACTCGGCCACGCACATTGTGCGGCATCCTCGCGTGAAGCCATACGTCGACCTGCCCCGCATGGGCGAGCTTGCCGAAAAAATGATGCGGGACAGCCTGGATTCGCTGGTGCGCCGCGATATTGAACTGGCGCGCTCGGTGCTTGCTCGCGACGATCAAGTGGATCAGTTGCGCGACCAGATTTTTCGTGAGTTGCTCAGCTACATGATGGGCGATTCTTCCGTCGTGTTTCCCGCGTTCGAGCTGATCCTGGTGGCTAAAAATCTGGAGCGCATCGCCGACCACGCCACCAACATTGCCGAG
>PMOP01000046.1 GCA_003161495.1 Acidobacteriota bacterium
CGCGCCGTGCTCGGCACGGGAACGATTCTGAATCGTTCGACGCCGGTTTATGACATCGTGCGCGGTAAAGTATATGCGGCAACGGATACCGAGCCCCTTGTTATTCCAGAGGAGTCCGTGGTGG
Source organism: Acidobacteriota bacterium (assembly GCA_003161495.1). GTDB lineage: Bacteria > Acidobacteriota > Terriglobia > Acidiferrales > UBA7541 > Palsa-360. The sequence continues at coordinate 125 of PMOP01000046.1, forward strand.
TTGCAGGTTCGCGTGCCATTTCGCGCGGCGTTGGCAAGGATTGGGGGATTTCGCTTTACACGCCGGTAATCGTCAAGTACCGCGATTCCAAGACCGACGCGAAAATTCAACTGGAAGATTTACTGCGGTAGGGTAATTTTCGTGGCGCCGGCGCCGTAAAAAATCTGCTTACTTCGTTGCCAAAATTACTGTTGATGGCGGCGGCACAGGGATTGTCGTCACCTTGCCGAAGCCGGCGGTCTTCAGCCACGAGCGATATTCTCGCAGCGTGAACACGTTTCCTTCCTCGGTTTGCAAGAGCATGGTCAATCCAAACAGGACAGGCATCGCAGGGCCCGTTCGCGCATCGTTCGGGACATATTCCGCGATGAGGAGTTTTCCTCCGGGGCGCAATGCTGTGTAGCATTTCCGTAGAAGTTCCATGCCGTGCATTTGTCCTTCCGAGTGGATGATGTGGCCGAGGATCACAAGGTCAAATGCATCGCGTCCGAAGTCGGCCGCCCGCATTTCGCGCTCGAGATAAATGTATCGATCGGCGACACCGATTTTTTCGGCGAACCTGCGCGTGATCGGCGTAATCTCCGGAAAATCCATGGTCTCCACATGCGCTTGAGGGAGGGCCTGTGCGAATGCCAGCGACCATGCGCCCGAGCCGGCGCCAACATCCAAAATTTTGCGGATCTTACTGCGGTCTTTTTTTGGAAGTCGTGAAACCACCGCGGACGACGCAGCAAAGTTTCCGGGGAAAAGGTTCGCGACCAATTTCGGAAAAAACTCTTTGCCTTGCCGGGCGTCATCGACAGATTCGGCGGAGTGGCCGCCCCGCACCGCTTCTGTCAGATATTTCCAGGTGTTCCAGGTGAGCGAAACGGCTTCCGCCATCGCCCCGATATACCCTTTTTCGCCGGGCACTAAAAACGCGGAGGAAACGGGCAGCAGGCTATACGCGCCGCGGGATTTTCGCAAATACCCCATCCCCGTGAGAGCATCCAGCAGCACGGCCATGCCGCGCGGCGATGCTCCTGCCGCTTTGCAAATTTCGGTTACGGTTCGCTTTCCCGCCGCGATTTGGCTGAAGACGTTCAATTCAACCCCAACGCTCAGCGCCCGAGCTCTCCAGGAACCGGTGAGATCATCCATAACCTTGGCGGGCGAAAGAATGGCCTTTTTAGTTTTGCGAGGCATAAACTCCGTTTCCTGAAAATAAGAAGTGACGTATTTTCGTTGAACGCTATTTTCGCAGTCTACACAAAGGCGCGTCAAACAAATAGGCCTTGGAAAAGAAAATGTATTTCTCTGAATTTCGCCCAGAAGCGGCAGATCCGCCAGGGGAATTCGCGCGCTCGCCAGACGCCAGTCAGCAAGAATGACTGTTATCGTGGAAACCCGCCTTGCAAGGCGCCAAGAGCGGGCCCACCGGGCAGCTAAGGTATTGGCCCCGCCCTGCCTACGGCAAATTCTGAGTAAAATGGCTTTGAACTCTGATATAGTTGTTTTGTTTTATATGGGAGTCGAGGGTTCCCTCACCTTCCGCGATGTAGGGAATGGTAACCCTTCGTGACTTCATCCGGTCCTCACCATCGCCGCCAAGCGATCTGAATCCGGCCATTGATGCCGCGCGCTCTGCAGATTCCCACTCTTGGAAAGAGAGAAAATCATGAAGAACGTGTTTGTCGGAAATATGAATTTTCAAACGACGGAAGCGGAGTTGCGCGCGCTTTTCGAACCGTTCGGACAAGTCACCCGCGTTCACATCGCCATGGACCGGGAAACGGGACGAGCACGCGGATTCGCATTCGTGGAAATGCCCAACGATGCGGAAGCCGCGAAGGCCATGTCCGGCCTGGACGGCAAGGAAGTCGGCGGGCGAGCGCTGAAAGTGAATGAAGCGCGTCCCAAAGCCGCATCGGGCGGCGGTGGCGGCGGCCCGCGAGGCAGCGGCGGGAGCGGAAGCGGTGGCGGGTTTGATCGCGACCGCGATCGCGATCGCAACCGCGGCGGTGGCGGCAGCGGCGGCCGAGGCGGAAATTCCCGCCAGGGCGGCCGGTTCTCGACCGAGGATTATCGTGACAGTCCCCGGCAGCCACGCGAACCTCGCTGGTAAGGCGGCTATCGTTCTTTGACAATTCCGGCGGTCCGCATGCGCTTCCACACAAGGAGATTAGTATGGCTACGTCGAAATCCACGTTTCAGAAGCGCCAAAAAGAAATGAAGAGACAGGAAAAGCAGCGCGCCAAGGCGGAACGGCGCGCGCAGAAAAAACTGCTGGGTCCACAAGACGCCGATTTTCCGATGGAACCACTGACCGGCCCGATCATCGATCCTGATATCGTTTTTCCGGAATCGGACGACGAGAGTTAATCGGACTTTTTTACAACGCGAAGGTCAAGTGGCGCCGGCGTCCCGCCGGCGATTTTTGTGTCACTACGCAAAGCAAGAATGCTGAAAGTTCTTGTAGCCCGCCAAGCCGGTCGCGGGCCCGGACCAGTGCCTCAGAAATGGCTGGATTCGGTGCTCGAACTTCCAGTTCCCTCGGGCCCCGAAGAAATTTTCCCCCACGCCGACCGCTTCCAGTTTTCCACGAATTGATGGCCAACGCCCCAGGTGGGAAGGGGCATCAGCAAGCGCAAGGATAGTCCATTCAGATACGGCTCGTACATTTCGCGCAATTCGGCCAGCTTTTTGTCACCCGATTCGCCGCACTTGTTGGAGGCGCGGCATTCCACAAGAAGATTGCGGACCTGCACAACTTCATTCGGGGGTAGCCGGTCTTTTGCCGGGCGCGACGCCGGAACTCGCAACACTTCCGCAAGGTCGACGACCGCATGCCGGGCAATCGCAAAGGTCAGTTGCGATTGCCATTTGGCTGTGCCGTCGCCGTAGGCGATGAGCAGCGCGGAGACATCGAGGACGGCCGTGAACGCGGCGAGCCAGGATTGATTGTCATGCTGCGAACGAAAATAGCAGAGCACCGGATAAGACAGGTGGCTCTCCATGAGTTGCGCTGCCCATATTTCCCAATCGCGCAGATACGGCGTGAGCACCTCGTTGTTTTCAAATTGCGCGTGCCTGCGCAACAGTTCCGCGGCTGTGGGAGGCGATCCCGCCCGGGCGTCCAGCAGGGAAATGTTTAACTCCCGTTCGGAAAACGCTCCATAGAGTGTCGGCAGATACGAAATCATGAGGCCCAGAAAACCGAAGCCAGTCCCTCCTTCGGTGACCGTGATCGCTTTTGCCAGCGTGGTCCGCGGCGTCACGTCGCCCAATCCGAGAGTAAAGAAAGTAGTTCCGCTCAAATAAATATCCGTGCGGAATGTCGGCGTTTCTCCCGGCGCGTTGATGGCCGAACCGGCGGCCCAATGCAGCATCGCGAAGCCGAGCACCAGCAAAATCGCCCAGGTCGCAAATAATCCCAAAAGCGAAAGAGGACCGTAATAGCTGAGGTGAGCCTCGCGTAATTTTTTGGAGCGCATCAAACGATTGATTGCGGCCCATCCCGTCCAGGTGACCCGGTAGAACATGCGCACGAGGCGAATGGGCCGGGTGACGCGGCGAGGCAGAATGATGGTTTCAAACGCTTCCCAAAGCGTGATGAAGAGAACGAAGAGGCCCGCGATGGCGACAAAAAGTTTCATCCACACTCCTGCGGCTCACAACACCATATCAGGTGTTGGCCGCGAGCAGAAATTCCTGCAGCTCGGGAAAACGGTTGGGAAAGGAAATGGATTTCTTCGGCCGGTCCAGAAAGGCTGCCAGGCGTTCGGGCATATTCGGGCGTGCGCCAACGGCCCGTTCGACGACTTCGGCGAACTTGGCGGGATGCGCGGTGGCGAGCACGATTCCCCGCGCCGCGGATTGATTTTGTTTGGCGAAGCATTGCCAGCCCAGCACGCCGACGGCGGTGTGCGGATCGAGGACATAGCCGTGGCGCTCCTCCACGTCATGCATGATGCGCAAAGTTTCCTCATCGCTGAAGCTGCATCCCCAGATGTCGCGGCGGATGGCCTGCAGATCGTTGTCGTAGAGATCGACGATGCGCGCGAAGTTGCTGGGGTTCCCGACATCCATGGCATTGGAAATCGTGTGGCGCGAGGCGCGCGGAATCAGCTTGCCGCTGCGCAGAAATTCGGGCACGACGTCGTTGGCATTGGTCGCGGCAATGAATTGCGCGACGCCCAGGCCCATGCGCTTGGCCAACAGCCCGCCGGTCAGGTTGCCGAAATTTCCGCTGGGGACTGAAAATACGGGAAGAGATTCCGACGGTCCGAGTTGCGCGGCGGCGGCAAAATAATAAAAAGTTTGCGGGATCAGCCGCGCGATGTTGATGGAATTCGCCGACGTAAGCGTGAGCTTTTCCGCGATGGCGGGATCGACCAGCGCTTGCTTGGCCAGGCGCTGGCAGTCGTCGAAGGAGCCGGATACTTCCAGGGCCGTGATGTTCTGGCCAAGCGTCGTGAGCTGTTTTTCCTGGGCATCGCTGACGCGCCCGGCCGGGTACAGAATCACGACGCGAATGCCGGAGACCCCGAGAAACGCCTGGGCCACGGCGCTTCCCGTGTCGCCTGACGTCGCCACGATCACGGTGAGCTGCTTGCCCGATTCCTGAACGAAATATTCCATCAGGCGGGCCATGAAGCGCGCGCCAAAATCCTTGAAGGCCAGCGTCGGCCCGTGGGACAGTTCGAGAATGTGCAGGCGTTCGCCGAGAGCGACGAGTGGAACTGGAAAATTAAAAGCCTCCGTTACGATCTTCGTCAGAATCTGCGGAGGAATTTCATCGCCTGCGAACAACGCCCCAACTTCCCGCGCGATTTCCGGAAACGCGAGCGAAGGCAGGCGCTCCAGAAAATCTTTTTGCAAATGAGGGATTTCGACGGGCATATATAGCCCGCCGTCGGGGGCCGATCCGCGAAGCACGGCCTCGCGCAAGGAAACTTCCGGGCTGCGGTGAAGAGTGCTTCGGTATTTCATCACGCGGGCCGTGCCTGCCTTTCGACAAGCTCGAGGAATCCGCGCGCGCTGAGATTGGCGTTCCACAGGCTGTCCATGGAGACAGCGCGGTGCGCGTAGAGTTCGTAAAGTTTCTTGCGGTGCGCGATCAGTAGTGGATAGCAGCGCGTTATGGCATCCTGCGCGGACTCGCCGGGGCGCTGGACAAACTGGTCACCCCACAGGACAGGTTTCGGGTCGGACAAATATCTCGCGATTAAGAGTTCCTCTTCCGGGCGAGAGGCTTCGAGGTAAATGGCCGTGGTGAGATTTTGCATTCTCCGGCAGATTTCCTCGCCCGTGTATACGACGCTGCCCGTAGTGTCCAAAACTACCCCTTCATCGCCCGACTCCTGAATTTCATCCAACGCTTCGGACATCGATTCTATTTCGCACTCCAAATATTTTTTCTCGTGATCCCGATAGGCCGGTTGGTCCGGCCAACCCATCCAGGCCGCGACTCCGCCGATGCCGCGGTATCCGCCCGCGGCAAGCTCGGGCGCGAGTTTTTTCTCGATCCAGTCGTCGATACTGATCACGCGAAATCCGGCGCCGGCCAGCTTTTGCGCCCAGTGCGACTTTCCGGCGCCCGACATTCCGATAAGGGATAGCTTGATCACAAATCCTCGCTGTGGTTCACAGTGGCGTAGGCTTCAGCCTGTGGGGTTTCGCACTTGCTAGAATTAAACCCCACAGGCTGAAGCCTGCGCCACTCAAGGCCATCACGCAAAAAGCGTAAAACGCGTGAGAAACGCACGATAATCTTCCATCCGGAACTGCTCAAAGAGGATAGCGTCCCCAGATGCGCGCCGCAAGTGCCGGGAAATCACGTGTTGAGTATCGCGTCCTGATTTTAAAGTGATTCCACGCGCAGTTGGCCAGCTATGCCCTTTGCGAAACCAACTCCAGAGAATCTTGTATTACGTCATAGACGAAATTAAGCTGGTCAGGAGTGATGACATACGGCGGAAGGATGTAGACCACGTTGCCGAGCGGGCGCAAGAGCATGCCCCGGCTTAGAAAGAATTCGTACAGGCGGGGACGAAGCGAAGACAAATATCCCGCGTCGGGTACCTTGAGTTCGATGGCCGCGACGGTGCCAATGTGGCGAATATCGGTGACAGCGGGATGGGCAGCGAATGCCGGGAGGCGAGCGGCGTGCACTTTTTCAATCGCGGCGATCCGGTCGAAGACCGGCTCGCTCTCAAAAATTTGCAGTGACGCGTTCGCGGCGGCGCAGGCGATGGGATTGGCAGTGTAAGAGTGCCCGTGAAAGAACGCGCGCGTGCGATCGCCGCCAAGGAATGCGTCATGGACGCGATCGGTGGCGAACGTTGCGGCCAGCGGCAGAAATCCTCCCGTTAAACCTTTGGCGACGCACATCAAATCGGGGACCACAGCGGCCCTTTCGCAGGAAAACATGCGGCCCGTTCGCCCGAAGCCCGTGAGAACTTCGTCCGCAATCA
>PMOP01000068.1 GCA_003161495.1 Acidobacteriota bacterium
GATCAGAGGTGTCGGGGTACTATGTTTCGATTTCGATTGATCGGGCCAATTTACGTGCTGATCTTCTGTGCGGCGCTCATGGGCTGCCGCACCGGCTCAACACTTGGTTCGCAAAGTCAAAACAACGGGAATTCGTCCGTTGTTCTCGCCATGACGGACACTCCTCCCTCCACGGTGACTGTTCTTTCAGCCGAGGTAACGCTCACGGGCGCAGCATTAATGCCTGGAAATATTTCCTTGTTCTCGGGATCGGCGACGGTGGAGCTAACCCGGCTTCAGACCGACATCGCGTACCTGGCCACGGCCGCGAATATTCCCGCGGGAACTTACACAGGGATCACTCTTACATTCGCGAATCCATCGCTCACGATTGAAAATGACACGGCGAGCGCCATCGGAACTTGCGCTGTGGGATCGATCTGCACGATGCCGCCGACGGCGACGGCAAATCTGTCGACGACCGTTCCACTGACTTCCTTTACGATTGCTTCCTCCAGCACTACAGGCCTGCTGATCGACGTGAACCTGGACAATTTGCTCACCACCGCAATGGGCGAGGATTTCAGCGCCGGAACGAGCGTTACGTCATTCACGCCCGCGGGAATTGGAGCGCCGCCGGTCGGAGCGGAAGACGTCGTGGGTCAGGTGGGAAGTATCAATGCCGCGAGCAATACCTTTACGCTGACGAACGCGACCGCTTCGTATACCTTGAAAGTGGACGGCACATCGACATTTTTTCAGTTTCCCACCAGCCTGTGTTCCGCCGGAGGCTTCGCCTGCCTGCAGAACAATCAAATCCTTAGCGTGGATATCGGCATCCAGGCGGACGGATCGCTACTGGCCAGAAATATTCTTTTCGAGGACGCAGACAGCAGTGACGCGGAAGTCGAAGGCATCGTCACCGGGACGAATGCGGGCTCGCAGCAAATCAGCATGGTGGCACTCGCGATCTCGGCTGGTGGTACTGGAGTAAGCACAGGAGAACCAGTAACCATACAATATTCCGTTTCGCCTCAAACGCCGTTTGACGTGGATTTGGTCCATGCGGATAGTTCATCGATGAGCAGCACAGGATTTCTTTTCGCCACGCCTGCCGACCTGGTTGTCGGCCAGCAGATTTCCATCCGGCGGAATAGCGCTTCCTCCGGCACGACCATCAGGGCCGATCGCGTGCGGCTCCGCTCCTCGCGCATTACCGCGACCGTGCAAACAATCGGGTCGGGAATCATTGCCCTGTCGAGCCTTCCCTCCCTATTTTTCGGACACGGCGGCATCACGCTGATTCAGGCGCAGGCGTCTATTCCGACGATTATTTATCAGATCGGACGCACCATCACGATCTCGAACATCGCAATTAGCAACGTAGTTTCAGTCCGCGGCCCGCTCTTCAACGTCAGCGGCGGGCGAACCTTGATCGCGACCAAAGTTGTTTTGAAGTTGTAAGGATCGCGGCGCATTTCGTCCCTGAAAATTGAAGCGTGCCGCGACGTGTCTATCGGGCGTCATGCGTCGCGGCACGAAATAATTCCGGATGATTTAAGCGGGAAGCGGCGTTGTCTCCACGCGCGACATTCGATAGAAGCCCAGCAGCACCGCTCCAGTTCCCCATAGCAGCACCGCCAGCCACACGAATCCTCCTAGAACGGGAATGAATCCCAGTGCGCGGAATATCAGGAGGCCGACTGCCATTCTGGCGATCACCGAACTGGTGACAGCCGCCGGCTCGCCCATAATTTTGTTGCCGAGCCATGTGCCGACAAACACTTGCGCCACGTAAAGTATCGGCGCGTAGGCCATCGCCGCCGCCACTCCGGCGCCCACGCCGATGATGACCAGGAGAATTCCGAGAACCACGAGGAACACTCCCGCGATCAACGCCAGCGCGCCAATCCCGATGGGGAGGCCGATGCTGCCCACTTCGCGCAGCGTCGCGCGGAAAAAGCCCGGGAAAATGACCAGGAGCAGAATTCCAACCACCAGCGCCGCCGCATAACTGAAAATTGCGCGGAATGCGACGCGTGCCGCCGATCTCCTGTTCTGGCGAGTTTCCTGCGTGATTTCCGTGCGAATCGGACTGGCCAGTTTGGCGCCCGACTCTACCACGGGCTGTTGCGGGCCCACGAATGTGGCGGGCCCGCGAATTTCCGCGGTGGACGCTACCGTGAGGCTTCCTCCGCGCAACCACGCCTGCCCGCCGATCAAGCCATCGAGATCGGTTCCGCCAACGATTCCCAGCAAGTCTCGTTGTATCTTGCCATCCAAATCCATTTCGCCCGCGAGCGCGATCATTCCGCCGGCCACGTTTGCTTTGGAGATCAGATCGACCGACCTTCCAAATACCGTTACGTTCTTACCGATCGCTCCTTGCAGGTTCACGCCGCGCGCAAACACACGCACATTTCCGTCCACGATTCCGTCGATGAGGGCTTCCTCGGTAAACGCAATCACATCACCCGTGACGTGCCCAGTGACGGTAAGGTCGCGCGTAAACGCGATCACGTCGCCTTCCACCGTGCCGTCGATCATTACTGACGGCCCCATGGCGATCAGATCGTTGTGCACGACATCGCCCGCGGGAACAAGAATGGACCGCCCGCGCCGCACTTCCGCCGCCGCAGCCTGTTGAGGCAGCGCCACAGCGAGCAACAGCGCCGAGAGGACCACCGCGATCGCCACGGAACGGCGCAGCCGTCTCCGGATCCACGCGATCGCCACGATCGCCAACAAAATCAATGCCCCGATTTGAATCGCGTCAATCATGTCGCTCCATCCTTC
>PMOP01000489.1:0-2621 GCA_003161495.1 Acidobacteriota bacterium
GTGATTTTGCAGCCGATCAGGGATGATTTTCCGCCGAAGCCCATCGCGCCGACGCCGAGTTTGTTCGCCTCTTCCATGATTTCCGCTTCAAGCTTCGCAAGCGTCGGGTTGGGATTTTCATCGTCGAGAGTTCGGAATAGTTGTCCCTTCGCCAGATCGTAGCCGTGCGCGCGGTCGCTGCCGATGCACACACCAAGGGCGCCCGGCGCGCAGCCCTGCCCCTGCGCCTGCCACACCGCATGCAGAATGCATTTGCGCACGCCTTCCAGATTGCGGTCGGCGCGGCCCATGTGATCGAGCGTGCAGGGCACGGAATACTGGATGTTCTTGTTCTCGCAGCCGCCGCCCTTGAGGATCAGTTTTACTTCAACGTCGTCTTTTTCCCACTGCTCGAAATGAATGACCGGCGTCTCTTCGCCCAGGTTGTTGCCGCTGTTTTTTCCGGTCAGCGAATCGACGGAGTTGGGCCGCAGTTTTCCGAGCCGCGTGGCTTCCGCGACGGCCTCATGAATCGCCTTCTTGATGCGAATCTGGTTCACGCCGACGGGCGTGTGGACGTAGAACGTCGGCATGCCGGTGTCCTGGCAAATGGGCCCCGAATCGTCGACGGCCATGTCGATGTTGGACAAAATAATGTCGAACGCCTGGGAAGATTGCGTGTCCGGCGTTTCGTCCGTGGCCGCGATGGACATAGCCGCGCGAACGTCCGGCGGAAGATTGGTAGACGTCTGAGTAATCAGTTCGAGTAGGCTGCCGGCAAGGAATTCCATTTTACTACCTCCCCAGACTAATTATTTTACACTGCTTTGGGGCGGAGGTTCTGAAAGATCGCTTTGCTTGTGGTGGCTTGACTTGAAGATTCACCCACCCAGTTTGCGAGCAGGGCACTCCACGGGACTTGGCCGTCCTACCATTCCGCATTCCACTGTGAGGATGACTCCCAACTGGTCCAGCATGCGCCCACTGACATAGTCTTACTGACTAAATCTTCAACTTTTTGTGCAGCTTGACTAAACAAGCATTTAAAGCTGCCGATTCAGGGCTGAGATCAAGCGTCGCTTCCTCGCCCCGGTTGTGATTGCCACCGATCTGGTTGTCCAACATTTTTTTCCGTAGAACGCGCACCTCTTTCAACTCATTGAATTGAACTAGGTCGGACAGAAAGGATGATCGATGATCGACAAAGTCCTCATCTTCGGGCGCGGGATTGTTTCCAACGACGGTTTTCCAGTACCGCCCCGCCGGATTTTCCATACGGATCACATAGGCTGCGTACATGTTGTTTAGCGCGGGATAAAATCTAGTCCGGAGCTCTCGCCAACGAGAAAACCGATTATAGGTCACGCTGACGCAGGCTCCAGCAAGTCCGCCGCCAAGTACCGACGCTATGATACCGATTGCGAGCTGCATTATTGGATTATGGTAACACTGCTCGGCAATACCTTCTGATTCTGACCCGCTAGATTTCCACAATTTCCATCGACTACGATTATCGCAATACGTGCTGGAGTCGGCTGAGCAGGGTTCGGCGGATCTCGGCTGCCCGCGTCCCATAGTGGGCCTCGCGATGGTGGTTTGGGCATACCGCAGCAACATTGTCCTCTGTATCGGGTCCGCCCTCCCCCAGAGGAACCACGTGGTGGGTCTCAAGAAAAATACTCCCATCAGCCATCGTGAATCCGGGCTTCTCGCAGTATTCGCACGCGCCCCTAGCGCGTTCGAGAGCTCGATGGCGAACTGCAGGGTTGCGAACGTACGCCATTCCTGAAACCATGCGACGTTCCACGGCAATCTCTAAATCTGGCTGTACCGTAAACTGGTCGACGAAACGTCTCGCGAGTGCACCACGCGTCAGAGTGCATTCTCCAGTTTTCCAGTCATAAGACGTTACCGCCCATGGTAGAGGGTCTAGTAATCGGTACTCAACTCTAGAAGCCTTTGCGTTGAGATCGTTGGAATCGCGCATCTGACCCTCGTTGACCACCACCCGGATCGGCAGAAGATTCTTCGCCGCTTCCTGAATGGCGAGATCGAGTCTTTCCGCTCGCGCCTTCCACACCTCCTTTCCGCCACGCTGTGAGTATTTTTGGACACTCTTGCGAAGATTCAAATCGATGGACACAATGCCGTTTCGTTCTTGCATTGAAGCGTGCCAGAGATTGACCACGACGAAACGGCCCATTTCTACAAACGACCATTCGTAGCAGTATTTCGGATTCGAGGCCGCTCGCTTCTCACCGCCCACGAAATTCGACCAGTCGCTTACGTCGATTCCTGCCGCGCTGACGAGGTCCATAATGCGCTTTCTCGCGTTCGGCTTGAGTTCCTCCAACAATGACAACGGTGTGTCCTCCACCGGATTTGCCGCCAGACATATCGCCCAGCTTGGTCAGCCTAACACGGAAATACGAATCGCACGCTTCCGGAATCGTGCGTATACCGCCCAGCTCGCATGGCTGAAATAGATAGGCCCTGATAACCCGTCTTCTCAGAAACTGGCTCCAAAATGACGAGAAACCGATATTCCAGGTATTTGTCCTCTACTTGTCCCACACCCAGGTGGAGTCCTTCCAGCCCTCCAGACTGTAATCCGACATGCACTGGTCGGTGAGGGCGATGCA
>PMOP01000489.1:2680-3182 GCA_003161495.1 Acidobacteriota bacterium
GCGGTGGCGGATGCGCCGCGATAATATTTTTCGAGGAGCGGCGCGAGATCGGGATTCTGAAAATCCTTGTAGCTCGAAGGAGACATGAGCAGGCTGCCGCCCAGAAACTTTTCAAAGATGTGGCGAACAGCGGGCCAGCACTGCGTGCAGAAAAGGCGCATGGTGTAGGCGTATTCCTGCTTGGGCACGACGGTGCCGCCGGGAGCGCTTTCCGGATCGCCGCACATCGCCGCCGTCATTCCCCAGATTAAATTTCTCCATCCGATGATTTCGCCGAGGGCCGCCTGCACGCCGCGAAACGCGTCCGTGCCGTTGGTCTCGATGCCTTTCGCAAAAAGTCCCACCATGAAATCCAGCTTCACGGCCAGCCGCAATGAGGATTGAAACGTGTATCGATTTACGAAGCGGGAATGGCGATAAAAACTGTTGGCGCGTTCGGGATCGCGGTAGACGAGGACGTTTTCCCAGGGAATAAACGCGTTTTCAAAAATGAGCACGGCAT
>PMOP01000238.1 GCA_003161495.1 Acidobacteriota bacterium
AAATTTCCTCGCCTACAGCTTGCGACGTTTGGGCACGGATTACATCGACCTCTACCAACCGTCGCGCGTGGACGCGCGCACGCCCATCGAAGACACCATGGGCGCCCTCTCGAGCCTCGTCCAGGCGGGCTACATCCGCCACATCGGTATTTCCGAAGCCTCCGCGGCCACGATTCGCAAGGCATCCAAAGCGGCCCCGATCGCCGCGCTGCAAATCGAATATTCCCTCGTGAGCCGCGGCGCTGAAGCAACGATCCTGCCCGCCGCGCGCGAGCTCGGAATGGGCATCACCGCCTACGGTGTCTTGTCGCGCGGCCTTCTCTCCGGATCCCCGCTAACTTCGCCGAAGGACATCCGAAAGCACATGCCACGATTTCGCGGCGAGAATTACGAAAAAAATCAGGCGCTCGCCAGCGCGTTGAGCGCAATCGCGGCGACCAAAAATGCCACCGCGTCGCAAGTCGCCATCGCCTGGGTCATGTCTCGCGGCGCGGACATCGTTCCGCTCATCGGCGCGCGCCGCTGCACGCAATTAGCGGAATCGCTGAAGGCCCTCGATTTGAAATTGACGATCGAAGACCTAGCCCAGATCGAGCGCGCCGTTCCAGCGGACGCCGTAGCGGGAACGCGTTACGCCGAAGAGCAAATGCGCTGGCTGGACAGCGAAAAGTATTAAGTAGCGTAGGCTTCAGCCTGCGGGTTTTCGTCGCAAGATACCTGACGGGTCGCAACTTACAAAAAAGTCGAGGCCCCGCGTGAAAATCATTATCTGGGCATTCGTCCTGGCACTTGCATGGACCGCCGCGCTACTCCTCATCGCGCGCACCGTGGGCCTTCATTCCACCGCGGGAATGTGGACCGGCGCGGTAGGTTTACCCGGCGTCGTGATCGCAAACTGGTTGCAAGCGCAACTCTTCCACAGCTTCCACCGCCCGCTTGGATATAGCCTGATGTTTGTGATCAATTGGGGATTCTACTGCAGCGTCCTTCAAGGAATGATTTCCCTGAAACGCAAGTGGGTTAAGTAGGACGGGCTTCAGCCTGTCTGCCTTTGCGCCGTAAAAATTAAAACCAGACAGGCTGANNCCCGTAATCGCCAGCGTGCGCGGATCGATCTTGTCGATCGTATCCTGGGTTGTATGCCAGTAAGGAACATCCAAATCAATAATATCCACCGAAGGGACGTCGCGCTTCAGGAATGGGATATGGTCATCCTCAATGTCCTCGCGGTCATCAACAAATACGCGCCCGTATTCAAGTCGCTTTGCGGTGGACCATAAGATGTCGGTGAGCCACGGGGTGGAATTCGTTTCGCGTTTGTAAATGGGATTTGTTGGCCCAACCATATCGACCAGAATCATCGCCTTCGCGTGAGCCAGATCACCCGATAGTGCAAGCCTGGCAGCTAGTTCGCGGCTGCCAAAAGTATTGTCCGTATCGGTCCAGTTGAAATTAAAGTCTTCCTCACCGTCAAAAAAAGTCAGCCAGATCGTGTCGGCATTTTTGCGGGCGCAAAGTAGGCGCGCGAGTTCGAGGAGGATGCCAGTGCTGGACCCGGCGTCATCGGCGCCGACGAAATTGGGGATCCGTTTCGTATCGTAGTGCGACCCATATAGAATGATGTTGGGATTCGAGGACGGAATTTTTACGACGATGTTCTTCATGGCCACATCGCCTACCGGGGTCGAAGTTGCATGAAAATCCTGCTCCTCCACCGGGCATCCGAAACTTTTCAGCTGCCCAATAATATATTCCTGCGCGCGGCGAATCCCCTCGGACCCGGCCGGGTGCGGCCCAATCGCAACAAGTTGCTCGACATGTTTGTAAGCCCGCGCCCCGTCAAAACCTCCGGTCGTTTCGGGTGCTGGCGCAGGCGGGAACGTCGCCGCCTGCGGCACGCTCGTTCCCTGCGCGCCGCTTGCCGTTGACGAAGAATGCCCGCACGCCGCGAGGCACATGAACGAGAGAGCGGCAAAAAGAATTGCTGATCGTCCCCATCCGCGCGTCCGTCGATTCATTTATCGCGCTCCTTGGTCCGCTATGGCGGCGCGTTTGGCTTTGTTGCGCACGACGAGAGCCGCGACGCCGATGCCGATAAAATACAGCGCCACCATGGGAGCCATGAAAATCAGCATCGTCAGCGCATCCGGCGTTGGCGTAATGATCGCCGCAACCACCGCGATGATCAGAATCGCGTAACGCAAATTCTTCCACAGGAATTTCGGCGTCACAATACCGAACAGCGCCAGAAAGAAAATCAGCACCGGCAATTCAAAAACAACTCCCAACCCGAGAAGTACGATTAAAATAAAATCAAAATACTCGTTAATGCTGATCAGCGGGCGGAACGACCCCTGGAAACCCACCAGAAAATCGAGCATATACGGCAGCATGATGAAATAACCGAAGGAGATTCCCGCAAGAAAAAGAAACACGGACGAAAAAATAAATGTCGTCACCGCTTTGCGCTCGTGTTTGTAAAGCCCGGGCGCAATAAAGAGCCACACCTGGTACAGCACGACCGGTGACGCCAGCACCACTCCAATATAAATTCCGAGCGTGATGATCAGCTCGAGCGCCCCGGTCGGGTTTGTGTATACCAGCCGGTCATCGAGATGCTGCTTGCGCAGCGCCGCGCGCATCGGAAGATCAATAAAATCAAATACCCGTTTAGAGACGCTTACGCCGACCATCGCGCCAACGGCAATTGCCGCCGCGGAATTGATGAGCCGTTTGCGCAAATCGACAAGATGATCAAAAAAAGACATCTTGCCGCCCGGTTCTTGTTCCACCGCTGATGAGGAGGGATCAGACTGCGGAGTTGTCATCAGAATGTTTCTCGTTAGGAACGCTTACGGGCTCTGTCGATGGTTGGGGCGAAGCAGAATCGGCGTGGGGCGTCACGCTCACCTCGTTGTGGGGTTCGATGGAAGGCGCGGGGATTGCGGCATCCGGCGTCTCTCGCGGCACTGCTCCTTCCGGAGCGACCGAAGGCATCGGCACAGGAGCCTGGGCAGCCCGCGCCGCCGCCGCTATTTCTTCCTCGCGAATGCGCGTGTTGCGTTCGAGTTCCCGCACTTCATCCTCAAGCGCGAACCGAAAATCGCTGGTCATCTTCCGAAATTCCGCCGTCGCTTTGCCCAGCATGCGTGCCAGTTCCGGCAGCTTCTGAGGACCAAAAACCATCAGCGCAATAACGAATAGAATGACTAAGTGTGGCAGACTCAACATGGCAGATGCACTGTGCCTTTTTGGATCGAATGCAGAGAATTCAAGCGGCCGGGAGCCGGCCTGGCAAACGAATTCGCTTCCTTCCAGGCGACACCCTTCGCCAAATTACGCTAACAAGTACCGCCCGTTCCCGTCTTATGTTCACGTCGAATCATAGTGGACAGGCGAAAGGGTGTCAATTCAGCCTCTATGCTATACTATTTGCCAATGTGCATGGCAACGCTCCATGCCGCAGGAAAGTGAGGCCGAAATGCAGGGTGAGAGGCGTGGTGCGCTGCTCGTTATAGGCGTCTTAGTGGTATCCGCGGTCCTGGGTGGCATTTACGGTCCGTCGGTGCGTGCAACGTCTTCTGACGTTAATAACCTGCAGGATTCGGTCCGGTCCTTTACGCACGTCCTGTCGATTGTCCAAAAAGATTACGCGATTCCGGTTGATACCGATCACGCCATTTATTCCGGGGCGATCCCGGGAATGCTGCGCGTCCTGGACCCGCACTCCAGCTTCTTCGATCCGCGCGCTTACGCCAACCTGCGCGAGGACCAGCGCGGAAGATATTACGGCGTCGGCATGACCATCGTGCCGCGCGATAATTTTACCTATGTGCTTTCACCGATGCCGGCCTCACCAGCGTACCGCGCCGGAATTCGGCCGGGCGATATCATCATGGCCGTGGACGGTAAATCCACGGAAGGCCTGAGCAGCTCGGAAGTTGCCGACATGTTGAAGGGCCCCAAGGGCACCGTCGTTCACATCACCATGAAGCGCGTGGGCTACGATGAAAATCTCAGCTTCACCGTGAC
>PMOP01000512.1:0-1081 GCA_003161495.1 Acidobacteriota bacterium
ATCGGCGCCCAATCCAGTTCACCAAACCTTTTGCTGAACGTCACCAGGTCTTCGTCGGTCAATTTCTGTCCGCGGAATAGAAGGACCGAATGGCGAAGCCACGCTCGGTAGATGTTCGCAAAATCTTCCCCGCCGATTGTTCGCAGATCGACTCCCTGAATTTCCGCACCGAGGGCTTTTCCGGTGGGATTGATCGTGACACGCGAGCTATTTTTTGTTTTTACCGATTCGCTTGCCATGGAAACCCTGATCTCCCTTTTCGTTTCGTGGCGATGATTGCTTAAGACGATTTATCTTGTATTCGGCGCTCCAAAAAGCACGCCGACAAAATAACCCTTATTCCGTACCGTCTCCATTTGGATCGATGGTATGAATCGGCAAATCGTAGTGCGCCTCGGTAAGTTCCCAGCGACGATTTTCTTCGCGTTTCATGGTGGCCTGATCCTGAAAAAGTTGTTTTTCCACTTCGCTGCCGTGCCCCGAGGAAGAAATATTTTTGTAGGTGATTACAATGCGGTATTCCCACCGGGAATCTTCCCCGGTGTGGTATCCCGGCCGGTAGACGGCATAGCTCGTTACGTAACCGAGTTCCTTCTCGCGATTCAGCGTCGCGATTTGATATTTCTTGAAGAGTTGCCAGAATTCGTCGGCGTATCCCCATTTCACTTTATAAACCCATTCGACAAGATAGGGCTTTTCCGCACCGGAGGCGGCAGTGCCGGCGGATGTTTGTTGGCCGCGGGCCTGCGAAATACCAACAAGCGCGATTGCCAGCGTAAATGCCGCAACGACGAGCAAACGGGAGCGAGGACTCATTCGCGAGTTCATGTTGGATTCCTCCTTGAACACTTATAAACTTTTCATCCTCGATGCCACGCTTTTTTTGATCCGCGCTATTTCTTCGGCGCGGGAGGATTCAGCGGGTACGTTTTTAAATTGAGCGGGCCATATCCCAAGTGGCCGCCGTCCCGGTCCACATTGTTCTCATCGCACGCGAATTCATAGAGTTCATCGCCGGGAGGCATGGCTGTGAATACCCGCGAAAACGTCCAGGGCTTGGTGTAAAACTTTGGATCCTCGA
>PMOP01000512.1:1097-14372 GCA_003161495.1 Acidobacteriota bacterium
CCGATCGAGTCGATGACCAGAGTATCTCCCTCCCACTTGCCGATCCCCTCTCCAAAAAACGAAGGCTCGATATCCTTCGCATGCCCGCGCCCGTCGACGGGGATCGTCCGAAACGTCCACATCAGCTCGTAAAGAAAAACGACGCGATTCGCGTTCTGAACAATTTCAAACGGCACGCCGCTGATGCTGGCTCGCGGAATCCCGGCAAAGAGACACAGTGCTTCCGGATTGACCGATTTCGCGAGGTTGTATTTGTACGCTTCTTCTCCGGCAGGAGTGAACGGCGGGCCGCCGACGCCCTTAAACATACCGCCGAAAATCAGCGGCCCTTTCCAAAATCCGGATAGGTCCGGCTTGCCGTCAGCGTTACGTGGAGCAGGTTTCTGAGGACCCGAGGTTTTTTTGATCGGCCCGGAGGCGCCGTCTAACTCCCCATAAGGATTTTCCGGCGGCGGTGTGGATTGCGCGCGTGCGAACTGCTGCAACCACAAAGACGCAGCCAGAACGCCGCATGCCAACAGGAATCGCATGTGCGTAAACTATCGGAGTGCTATGGCGGTGTCAAGGAACGCGCTCCCTGCGGCCTTGACCAGCTTCTTCCCCTGTTATAGATTGCGTTTCGTGAGAAATAAATTTGCAGTGCTGGCCGCGTTTGCCGCTTTGACGGCGGCGATGCCCGCGCTTGCCCACCATTCTTTCTCCGCGGAATTCGATGGGAGCAAGCTGATCGAGCTCAAGGGCGTCGTCACTCGGATCGAATGGACGAATCCGCACGTCTATTTCTACCTTGATGTGAAAGATGACAAAGGCAACACGACGAATTGGGGCTGCGAGGCCGCGAGCCCGGGCTCGCTGCGCCGGCAAGGCTGGACGCGTGATTCCCTGAAGGTGGGAGACCAGGTCATTGTCGGCGGCTACCCCGCCAGAGACGGTTCAAAACTCGCGGACGCGAGAAGAGTAACGTTGCCCGATGGCCGCAGAATTTTTGGCGGAACTCCCGGCGATGGCGGACCGGGGGATGCGAAACCTTAAGTCGCGCGTTTTCTCACTTCCCAACTTCAAGCAATTCCACGTCAAAAATCAGTGTTGCGTTTGGCGGGATCGCGCCGCCTGCTCCCGCCGCTCCATAACCGAGCTGTGGCGGAATTCGCAATTGCCTTTGGCCTCCGACTTTCATTCCCGCCACTCCTTCATCCCAGCCTTTGATCACTTGTCCGGCACCGAGCGGAAATGAAAAAGGTTCGCCACGGTCGCGAGAACTGTCAAACTTTTCGCCGCTAGTCAGAAAGCCGGAGTAGTGGACTTTCACCGTGTTTCCGGGCGCTGCGGTTGCGCCGGTGCCGACCACAATGTCCCAGTACTGAAGGCCGGAAGCGGTTGTCGTCGGCGCGCCATTCACTTTCATCGGGCTCGACGTGCTGGTTGCGCCAGTGGAGCCGGGCTTTTCGGAACTGCCACAACCGAAAGCAAAACCAAGAACCATTAATAAAATGAAAACTAGACCGACTTGACGTTTCATCGTGCTCCTTAGTAGGACGGGCCTCAGCCTGTCTGGTTTTGATTTTCGTTTGCCGGGAAAAGCAGACAGGCTGAAGCCCGTCCTACCGGGGATCCGGCGGCGGTTGCACCGGGCCTCCCGCCCGCCAGCGCTGTTCAAGCGCGGGAATGATCGCGCCGCCGATATTCGCTACGTTCAGGTCGGGCAGTGGCGGCCGCTCAGCCCAGGGATTGATCGAGCGAATTAGCGAGCCTACAAAGCGGATATTCGCCCAGAGGAAATCTTTCAGCGAAGGGTGCGGCTTCTGCCCGTTGGCCCGAACCAAAAGCACAGTCACATCGTCCTCGGTCAAATTGTCGGGATGCCGATCGGCAATTTCCCGCAGCACCGTCTTGGTCAGGAGTTGCGGTTCCACTTCCCCGACAAGGCGCACGATCCGCAATAGCCCGGCCTCGCCAAGCATCTCGCCGTCCGCATCGCGAGATTCGATCAGTGCGTCGGTGTAGGTGAGTATGCAGTCTCCGGTCTTCAGTTCCACGTCAAACTGCTCGTACTCCGACACGTCGATGATTCCCAAAGGTATATTATTCGGCGCATCATCGATCGTCGCCTCGGCCCCCAGAAATGTCCACTCCTGCTTTGCCGCCTGGTACAAAAGTGGCCGCGGATGGCCCGCGTTGCAGACAATCAAACGCTGCGTGGGAGCAAAAAATGTGGCCACGATGGCCGTGGCGAACGTGCCGGATTCGGAGAGTTCGGTGAATTGCTGATTCAGCAGGCGCACAAATTCTGTCTGGTCCAGACGGTTGACGAACCGCCGCATGAGCGTCCGCAGATTTGCGGCAGTGGAGGCGACCGTGTTTCCGTGTCCCGATACATCGGCCAGCAAGAGGCGCGCGATTCGCCCCGTGGCGCAGCTCGACGCGTAATAAACATCGCCTCCGCGCTCCGCGTCGCCAAATGGCTTGCTGTAAACCCAAGCGTCCAGCCCGCCCATTTCAACGCGGCGTGTGGTGAGCTGGCTTCCGCCCCAGACTTCCATGCACGTCATCTGCTGCGCTGGTTTCCGGCCCGCGACGGGTTCATTATTTGTTTCCGGCATAGTTTATGTCCTAATTCAAAGAACGAGTTGAAAAATATTGATCCAGACTTGCTTTTATTTCGCCCATGCCGCGCTGCGCATTGCGATCCAGCGCGGCCACTACGGCGGAAATATCCTTTTCGCTCACGGGTTCATCATGCGAGTAATAATGCGTCCAGACCGTCGACCCGGTTTTCGTTTCGCGCAATTGCAAATCCATTGTCAGGCGGGCCATGACCGGCGAGGCGGAAATTTCCTTAAAATCGTACAAGCGGCCATACAAAATAAAATCGCCATGGGAATTACTGCGCAGGGCATCCACCGCCCGGTATTTCCCCGAGGCTCGCAGGTCACGGAGCAAAACATCCACCAGCATTTCGGTGGGAGGTTCGGCCCACTGTTGATACTGGTACGTCCCCATGCTCTCGCCGCTCGAGCTGAACACGATGTGATCTTCCCTGTACAGGTGCGAGGCTCTCAGCGGGCCAAGCAGCAACGTCACAGGATAAGGAGCCCGTTCCGCGACGGGAGTAACATCGCCCGGAACTGTAAGCTGATAATACTTGCTGGGCCGCGCCGCTCCGCATCCGGCAAGAAGTCCCGCCGAAAGCGCCGCGATGGTGATGAATCTGCGGTTCATGGAACTCCTTCTTTGGTGACTAGTGACTAGTGACTGGTGATAAAGGCATCGTGATTTGTGAAACTTAGTTCTCGCAACCAAGGGTCTACGAATCACAAATCACGAGTCACGAGTCACGATTCACCAGTCACTAGTCACTAGTCACCAGTCACCAGTCACTATTCCCCGCCCGTCTTGTGCTCCGGCGGATTCACCGCCCGTATCAACGAATACGGCCGCATCTTGATCGTCTCGGTAAATTCTTTCAGGTTCTCGGTGACGTGCAATAAATTGTCGAGAAGCTGGTCGATATTTTCAGAATTCACATCGAGCGTCTGGCCGAGCTGTCCGGTTAAATCCGTCAGCGACTTCAGCGTGCCCCTGAGTTCCGCCACGGCTTTACGAATCTCCGGCTCCGTCTCGCCGATCGTGGAATCGATGTGCGCCAAAACTTCATTCGCCTGCCCGGAAGTTTTTCGGAAATCGGCGATCAGCGGCTCCAATTTCTCGCTCAAATCATTCACGTGCTGCAGGGCCGAACGAACCTGCGGCCGGGAATCCGTAATCAGCCCACGCGTCTCGGCCAGCGTGGCCGAAAGATTCGCGCGATTTTGCGCATTCAAAAGTTCATTGACGCGATCGATGGTCACTTTTAATTCCGTCGCGCGCGCGTCCAACGTTTGAACGAGGTCCTGCGCATGCGGCGCGAGATTGTTGATTTGCTCGGCCAGGGAGTTGAAATCCACGTAATTCTCGGAGGGCAGCAACGAGCCCGCGGGCGCAATGGCGGCTCGCGCCGATCCCGGAAGGAGCTCCAGGTGATTGTCGCCGAGCGGGCTTATGCTCATGATCTTTACCTTGCTGTCCGTTTTCACGAGCACATCGGGCTGGACGCTGAACGTGAGATCGATGAACGTCGGGTCTTGCGGATCAATGCGCAGACTTTCCACGCGCCCGACTTTGGGACCTCCCGAATACCGCACGGTTGCTCCCGGTTCAAGGCCGCCTGCGAATTGAAAATGCGCATGGTAGCTCTTGACTGCGCCGCCGAATGCCCCGTTGATGGCGAAAACGGCCACCAGGAGAATGCCTCCGGCAATCAGCACAAACAATCCCACGAGCGTCTGTTCGGTTTTAGGACTCATCCTCGTCCTTGTTTGCGAGTTCTCTTATTTCCGGACTTCTCATTTTCAAGCGCTTCCATTTTCCGGCAACTCTTAAGCATGACGCCGGTACTGCTCCGTGAGCGTCTGCAAATAATCCAGTTCCCCTTCCACGTCCGGCTCGGGCACTCGATCCAGAAATTGCCGCACCCTCGGTTGCGCGCTCGCCCGCATTTCCTCCGTCGTCCCGATCGCCACGACGTTCCCTTTGTCGATCAGCACCATGCGGTCCGCGATGAGAAAAGCGCTTGCGAGTTCATGCGTAACCACGATGATGGTCATGTGAAACGCTTTCTTCAATTCCAGAATCAGCTGATCGATGCCCGCCGCGATGATGGGATCGAGCCCGGCCGATGGCTCGTCAAAAAATAAAATCTCCGGATCCATCGCCAGGGCCCTCGCAACCGCGGCCCGCTTTTTCATTCCACCGCTGAGCTGTGACGGCATATGGTACTCGAACCCGGCAAGCCCGACCTGCTCCAGCTTGAGCCGCAGCATAATCTCGATTGTGGAATCCTCGAGTTTTGTGTGTTCGCGCAGCGGCAAAGCCACATTTTCGCCTACCGTCATGGAACCGAAAAGAGCGCTTCCTTGAAACGACATCCCCGTTTTTTTCCGAATCTCGTACAGCTCTTCATGCGAGATGGCCGCTATATCCTGCCCGTTGATCCAGATCTGGCCCGAACTCGGTTTTTCAAGCCCCACGAGCGTCCGCAGAAGCGTGCTCTTTCCCGAACCGGAACCTCCCAGGATCACCAACGTCTCGCCGGCTTTCACATCAAAGTGAATGCCGTGCAGAATCTCGATCTCTCCATAACTGACACGCAGGTCCCGCAAGGAAATTACCGGATTCGCCTCACGCATGTTTGGATGTATCCGATCCATAAAAGACTCTAAGGAACTATCCATTTCCAAGAAAGAAAAATATGGCCGTGAAGACGAGGTCGACAGCTACAACCAGGAAAATCGAAATCACGACGGCTCTGGTGGTCGAGCGGCCCACTTGCTCCGCTCCTCCTGTCGTGGACAAGCCCTCGAGACAGCCCACCGCCGTGATCGTCACGCCAAACATCACGCTCTTGATCAGTCCCGAAACGATATCCCGCACGTACAGCGAATCAATAGACGCCTGAATGTATCGCCCCAAGGTAAAGTCGGCCTGGGTCACACCGAACAGCGCGCCGCCGAAAATGCCCATCGTATTGGCCCAAATCGTCAGGCACGGCAGCATCACGATCATGGCCAGAAATTTCGGAGCCACCAGGAAATGAACGGGGTCGATGGCCATCACCTCCAGCGCGTCAATTTCTTCGGTGACCTTCATGGTCCCAATCTCCGCGGCAAATGCGGAGCCCGAGCGGCCAATCACCACGATGGCTGTGATCAAGGGGCCAAGCTCTCTCGACATGGACAACGCGACGGCCTTGGCCACGAGGCTCATCGCGCCCAATTTGCCCAGTTCATAGGCGCTTTGCAACGCCAAAATCAAACCGATGAAAAATGTGATCAAGGAAAGGATAGGCAACGCGCGAACGCCCACTTCCATCGCTTGCGACGCGGCGCTTTGCAAACGCAACGCCTTGCCTTGAAACGGCGCGACAAACGTGAAGTAGGCAGCGCGGGTTCCCAGCGTTGCGAGCGCGCCAAGATACGCAAGGCCGTCCGTGACGCCGGCGCCGAGTTGAGAGACGAATTCCATCGCGTTTTCCGTGGCCATTGCAAAATCAATTTTCCCGTCGAGGGGAAGGCGCCTATGAGGCCATTGCCTGCGTTTCGTCGTCGTAGACTTCAAAAAGTTTCAGCAGGCGCGAAATCTTCAACACTTCGCGCGGGGAATCGTTCAGACCAAACAGGACAAAGCGCAAACCCGATTCCCGCGATGCCTTGAGCCCTTCCACGAGCGAGGCCACGCCAGAACTGTCGATATACGCCACGCCCGTCAGGTTCAGGACGACTCGCGTCACGCCCTTTTCGCGGATCTCGTGCAACAACGCTTTCCTGACTTCCGGCGAATTCGACATGTCTATGTTTCCGGACACATCCAGAATCGTGGCCTTATCCAACTTGCGGGAAGAAATTTTCACGACGGGTTTTCCTCCGAAGATCCGCATCCGCCTTTGGAAGGGTGCGCGTATTTTACGAGTCGAAGCCGATTCAGCCTGCCGGCGCGTTTGTACTGGACCGTGTCCATACTCCCCCGAATAATATGCAACCCTAAACCACCAGGCCTTATCTCGTCCAGCGAGCGGGCAGGAATCTTGGTCGTGTCCACGGCGGCGCCACAATCAAAGAGCAGAATTTCGACGCCTTGTTCCGCTTCTCCATTCGTGCTGCGTTGCAGGCGATTGCAATACACCTCAATGGGCTGGTCCAGACGGCCGTGATAGGAATGCCGCATGATATTGGCCACGGCTTCGTCCACCGCCCGAATGATGGCCCTCGTATGTTCCGCGGAAAATCCCAGCATGTCCATCAAGGGTTCCAGCGCGCCGCGAATCACGCAGAGCAATGTGGGATGGCTGCGCAGCTCAAGCTTCAGCAGAAAAGCGCGGGCTATTTTCGGGGATTTCTTCATGCCGCGTAGCTGTTTTGCCGCGACTGGAGTCATGTACGGCCCTCAGTTCTTCATTTGGCAACGCCCCAGAGTACATGCTATGCCGGGGTTATGGCAAAGAAACATAGATTTGCTCTGGGAGCAATGGAATTCGTCCAGGCGGGCTTTAGTAGCACAGGCAAGAGTGCCTGTGCTACTCCTGCGTTCCTCTTACCGCGCGGCGGTCGCCATGGCTATGGCAGGCTGCAGCCCCACCATCATCGCGGCAAAAGCCGGCAAATCGAGGGATTGCGGCCCGTCGGACAGGGCGCGCTCCGGGCAAGGGTGTACTTCAATGATAATGCCATCGGCGCCGATCGCGACGGCCGCGCGCGACGCCGCCGGGACCAGGCTTCGGCGCCCTGTGGCGTGTGACGGATCGACCACCACAGGCAAGTGGCAAAGTTCTTTGGCAAGCGCCACGCCCGCGAGGTCCAGCGTGTTTCTCAATTCAGAGTCAAACGTTTTGATTCCCCGCTCGCACAAAACCACGTTGGGGTTTCCGCCCGAGAGCAAGTACTCGGCGGCCAGTAGCCATTCCTTGATCGTGGCCGAAGGGCCGCGCTTCAACAGCACGGGCCGCGGCACGGTGGCAAGACGCCGCAGCAGCGGATAATTCTGCATGTTGCGCGCGCCCACCTGCATCATGTCCGCGTACTCAACCACCGCATCGAGATCCTCGACGCCCATCACTTCGGTGACAATCGGCAGGCCGGTCTCTTCCCGGGCTTCCGCCAGAATCTTCAGCCCTTCCAGGCCAAGGCCCTGGAAATCGTACGGCGACGTGCGCGGTTTGTACGCGCCGCCGCGCAGCAGTTGCGCGCCGGCCGCTTTCACTCCGCGCGCGGTTTCCATCAACTGTTCGCGCGATTCGACAGAACAGGGCCCCGCGATCACCACAAGGTCCGGGCCGCCGATCTTTACGCCACTCACGTCCACCACGGTGCGTTGCGGCTGCAGCTCGCGGCTGACCAGCGTGAACGGCTGCGAAATGGAAATGATGTCGGCCACGCCCGGAGCAACGCGCAGCGATTCGACTTCGCTGCGGCGCCCGCGATTTTTTCCGACCACGCCGATGACGGTGCGCTCGGCGCCCTGAATCAGGTGAGGGAGAAATCCGCATTCCTTGATCCTGTTCATGACGTGTTGTATTTGCTCCTCCGTCGCGTTTGCCGACATGTTGACGATCATCGTAAATCTCCTTTTACTTTCTACCCTCAGGGCAATAAAAAAGCCGCGAACCCTGTGGGTCTTCGCGGCCAGTTTGGGAATCTTTTTCGCGCTATCTGACTTTTTGCTTTACCTTGACTCGCGCGCGATCCGCCCCTGGCCGCTTCCCGACCAAGGGAAGCGGTACGTAAAGGCGAACCAAGAATAATAGCGTGAGTGCATTGCGAGAGTGAGAATACGCAGGCAAAGCCCAAATGTCAAGGTTTTAGGTAGGGCGGGCTTTAGTCTGCCGATTTTCGTATGGCAAGCCCCCCAAAGAATTAAGGATCGATGCCAAACGTGGAATTTACGACGAGTAGCCTTATAAGAATTCAACCCCGACAGGCTAAAGCCCGTCCTACTGCCCTGTCATCCCGCGCCGCACATCCTCGCTCAGCACAATCGCCTCGGACACTTCCTTCATCGATTTGCGTCGCTGCCTGCTCTGCCGTTGTATGGTGAGATACGCTTCCTCTTCCGTGATCTTGAGTTCGCGCTGCAGAATTCCCTTCGCGCGCTCGACCAGCTTTCGTGTCTCCAGCTTTTCCGAGAGGTGCAGGTTTTCGCTTTCCAGCCGCGCCATTTCGATTTCCGCGCCCACCAGAAATCCGATGGTTGAAACCAGCACGATTTCCCGGTCCGTGTATTCATGCGGCTCCCGATTTTGCAGATTGATCACTCCCACAATCCGTCCGCGGCACAAAACAGGCACCGACAGGAACGCTTCAAAGCGGTCCTCCGGCAAATCCTTGAACAATTGAAAGCGCGGATCCTGCGACGCATTCACCGCCACCGCCACCGGCTTTCCGTGCTCCGCCACCCATCCCGTGATGCCCTGCCCCAGCCGCAGCTTGAGCCGGTCCACCACATCGGCATGCGCGTTTTTTGAGGAGCGCAGAATCAGCTCCCCGTCCTCCAGCGCGTACAGGAAGCAGGAATCGCAACTGACCACTGACGCCGCAAAATCCACGATCTGAGACAGCACTTCATGCAGCGGGTCTGCCGCAGCCATACGGCTGGCCATTTTGTTGATGAAATCAACTTCGGGATTATCGGTCATAGCGAGCTTGGAGAGTTCCGTATTCACCCATCAAGGCTACGCAGGGACGCAGGGACTGTCCAATTCTTACTATGGATGCGAGCCATCAGTCTTTGCTTGGATTAACGCGGCGTTAATATTTGTTTTCCGTGGCATAGGCTTCAGCCTGTGCGGTTTTGTCCTCGCTTAAACCAAACCGCACAGGCTGGAGCCTACGCCACAGAAGCCCTTTTTCGCTGCAAAATTTCGGCGCTGCGTTGCGCCGCTTCGCTGACCAGGTATCCCATTTTGGGGTGCGACGGTTCCATGTCCGGAGCAATGCCAAATTCGCGAAGCCTCTCGCTGGTCGTGGGACCGATGGAGGCCACCACCATCCGCGCAAACGCCCGGCGCAATGCGTCCGCTTCCTTCATTTCCGCCGCGATTTCCAAAAGATGATCTAACTGCGTGCCCGTGGTAAACAGAATCACGTCAAATTCATTTCGCGAAATTGCTGCAATCGCGGAACGCAGCGGCCCAGTGTCTACAGGCAGCGCCCATTCATAAATGGGCACCGAAGTAACCAGCCCGCCGAGCGAGCCGAGGCCTGCTAGCAAATCTCGATTGGACACGCCATATTCCTGCACCGCGATTCGCTTTCCCTTCACCGGCAAGCGCGCCGCGTTTTCCTCCAGCGCGTGCAAAAGCTCGCGCCAGGTATTCGGTTCTGGCGCCGTCAGCGCAATCGGAACGTTCCACTCTTTCAATACAGCGACAGGTTTCGGCCCACGCGCCACCACCGCAATCTTGCCAAGTTCCGCCAAATATTCTTCCAGCGGATAAATCGTCTCCACCACTTTTGCCAGCAAGCGCGTCCCCACCCCGGTCAGAAAAATAACCATGTCGAATCTGCCCGCAAAGAGCGTCTTCGCAAAGGCCAGCGCCTCGGTGTTGCTTTCCAGAGGAATTTCACGCATGGACGGCGCGACTGTGGCCACGCCGCCGTGATTGGCGATCAGCTTGGCCATTTCAGGCCCGCGCCTGCTTTCCAGTGAAAGCACGCGCAGGCCGGCAAAATCGCGGGGTGAATCTTCAGGATCCATGACCCTCATCATGCCGCAAGTGGGGAATTTCTTCCATGACTTGGGAGATGGGTAACACCAGCGCTCTTGGCTGTGAGAGCTTGTTAGCCACACCTGTTTTGATTGCGCAAATTTAATTGGTAGAAAACCGCACAGGCAGGAGTGCCTGTGCTACTTGGGCAAAATCAAGACGGCGCGCTTGCTGCAGCGGGTTGGATGTTTACGCCGCCACGCGCCTTCCGCCACCGGCGTCAAACCACTGGTAAACGGCGAACGCGCTTCCAGCGATCGAAATCACTATCAGCGCGATCATTAGGTGGTCGAGCCACGGCGCTTCAACCTGCCGGATGATCCACCGTCCGTAGTGAACAGCAAGCGCGGCCTCGATTGCAAAGCGCACAAATCTCCCGATGCCGACCATTCCCAGGAGTTTATTTCGCGGATAGCGGAACGCCGCGGCAGCAGCTACAAATGGCGTAAATGGAAATGGCGGCGGCATGATCGATGCCACCACAAGCGCCCAACTTGCATGCTTTTCCACCAGCAATCGAATGTAGTCGAGATGCCGGCGTGAGACCAACTTCTTCTGCCCGCCCTCGCTCTTTCGGCTGATCCAGTCTGTGGCCAGGCAGCCGATCAGCGATCCGGCCGTGGCCATTAGCACGTAATAGAGCGCGCGCTGGTGATATCGAGCGCACAACGCCAGCACAAGTAAGTCGTTGCCCATCGGCACCACAAGAGGCGACGAATCAAACGCACCCAGTGTCAGCAATCCCAATCCGCCCGCGCGGAATAAAGCCCTGGCAATCGTGTGCAGGATCGATTTCACTTCATTTGTCCTGGCGAAAATATAGCTTTCAAGACGACGCGGGCGCGGCAACCTGATGAAAGCTGCGTCCCTTGCGTTCCTTCCCCAGCGCAATGGTCACGATGAGCACCGCAATGGTCACAATTTCAAATCCCGCAAGCGACCACTGGTAGCCCACGTGTTCCTGCAAGAGCAACTCCACCGTGTTGGTGGGAGCGGCGATCAGGATTCCGAGCTGGTAGGCGAGGCCGGGAACGAGGCCGCGCGTTTCGTCCGGAGAAAGTTCGCTCAGGTGCACGGGTATCACTCCCCACGCGCCCTGCACGCCCGCTTGCATCAGGAAGGAACCGACCGCCAGCACAAGCAGCGACGTGCCGAAGGCCCAGAGTGGAATTACCAGTAATGCAAGTGACATTGCAACAATCATGGTGACTCTGCGGCCCAGCCGTTCCGAGAATTGTCCGAAAACTATTGCGCCCACGATGGCTCCGATATTGTAAAGAATGGCCATGTAGGCTCGCATATCGGGAGCGACGTTGTGCACGGTGCCCAGGAAATCCGGATACAAATCCTGCGTGCCGTGCGAGAGGAACATCATGAAGGTCATAAGCAAAACGAGATACAGAAAACTCTTCCACTGCGTGGCCACGATTTTGAGCACCGCACCAGTCGATGGCGCGCGATGTTGCTTCCAGGCTTCCGATTCCGGCACGCGCGCACTGATATAAAACGCCAGGAGCGCAGGCAATCCGCCCAGCCAGAACATGGGCCGCCATCCCCAAGTGGGCAGTACAAAGCGCGCCACGATGGCCGCGAGGATATACCCCAGCGAGTAGCCACTCTGCAAAACTCCGGAGAGAATTCCGCGCAATCGCGGCGGCACGGATTCCATGGCCAGCGAAGCGCCAATGCCCCATTCGCCGCCCATGCCAATGCCGTAGAGCGCGCGCATGATCAGAAAAAATGTCAGGTTGGGTGAAAATCCGCAGGCCAGCTCCACCACGGAAAAGAAAACTACGTTGGCCATCAAGGGAATGCGCCGCCCATAGCGGTCCGTGAGCAAGCCGAAGATGAGCGCGCCCACGGGACGCATGGCCAGCGTGACCAAGACGGAAGCCACGACCTTCGCTTTGCTGACGTGAAAATCGGCGGCCAGCCTGTCAAATAGGAAGACGACCACGAAAAAATCGAACGCATCCAGCGTCCATCCCAGAAACGATGCGGTTACAGCGTGGAATTGGCCCGCGCTGGAAAGCCCGGCCACTCCGCTGTCCCGCTCCTTGTTAAACAACACTGCCTCCCATTGGATCGGCGGTCACGCGCCGCGAAATGTCCCGATGAAGCAAAGCGGCGCACGCAGCGGACACCGCCAGTAATGCGATTCCCACAACATTTTCGCCGAGACAAACTTTGCCAATACCAAATAACGCCGCGTACACCATAGCGCAGCCTAGCGCCCACGCCAGCAAATTTCTCCCCAGGTCGCGCGTCTCGGGCAACTCGGGGGCGAGCGACGCAATACGCCGCCAACCGGCGGCGTGCGGCCGCACTTTTCTGTAGAAGCGCAGCAGTATTTCCTGATGCTCGGGCGGCGTCAGCAGCGTGACCGCGACCCACGCAATCGTCGTCACTGCTGTGGTCGCCAGCGTGGTCTTGGCGAAAATTACCGGTGCGCTTCCACCGAACATTTGCCAGTGATGCAGAATCAGCGTCATCCCCAGCGCTGTGGCCATGGCGGAGATTTCGCTCCAGGCATTGATACGCCACCAGTACCAGCGCAGCAGATAAACTCCGCCGGTCCCCGCGCCAACTTCGAGCACCACTTCCCAGCCCTGACTAATCGTCGCCAATTGCGCCGAAACGTACGCCGATGCCGCCACCAGCAGCAGCGTGGCGATGCGCGAAATATTCACGTAATGTTTTTCCGTGGCGTCGCGGCGAATAAATCGCCGGTAAAAATCTTCCACCATATAGGAACTTCCCCAGTTGAGCTGCGTTGCAATGGTGGACATGAACGCGGCCATAAATCCGGCAATTAAAATTCCACGCAGCGCGTGCGGCATGAACGTGGTCGCCACCAGCATGTAGCCAGTCTCTGGATGCTGCAAGCCGGGATACAAGGCCGCGGCGGCCAGCGCCGTCAGTATCCATGGCCAGGGACGCAGCGCATAGTGCGCCACGTTGAACCACAGCACGGAAAGCAA
>PMOP01000155.1 GCA_003161495.1 Acidobacteriota bacterium
CTGAATAAGTGTGTTTGGAAAAAAGCGTGTCGTGCCATCAGCGCCAACGGAAAAGTTTTAGCGCCAGCGCGAAACAAATCACCAGCCAGAAGACGATGATTCCGACTTGCGGGGCCATGCGCGCGAGGTTCGCGCCTTGCAACATGTTTGCGCGTAATGCGTCGATCACAGCGGTCAACGGAAGCACTTTGATGACCGGCTGCATCATGTCGGGAAATTTCTGCGAAGAGAAGAAGACGCCGGACGCGATCCACATCGGCATCATCACAACATTCATCAGGCCGGAAGCCGCTTCAATCGTTCGGGCCCGCGAAGCCAGCAATAATCCCAAGGCGCTGAAGGAAAGCGATGCCAGTAGGCACACCACAGCGAGATCCAGTAGCGAACCGCGAGCGGGAACATGGAAAAACAACGCTCCGAATCCAACGAGCACTCCCACTTCCACCACCAGCATCAAAATCCGCGATAGCAAAAACGAAAGCAAATAATACGGCCGCGGCATGGGACTGGCGACCAGGCGCTTCAAAAGTTTTTTACGCCGTGCATCGACAATCGCGAATCCCATCGACCAGATCGCGCTGCCCATCAGATTCATTCCCAGCAATCCCGGAATCAGGAAATCGATATAGCGCGAGCCCGTCTCGCGCATCAGCTGGTCGCTCGTAGCCACGGGATCGACGCGGCCCGCCGCTCTCTGAATCGCGCGATCGGCAAGCATGCGGGCGGCGCGGCCTTCGGGATTCGTATCGTCATAACGATACTCGATCGTTCCGCTGGATCCCGGCACTGCAAGCAGCGCCACTTTCCCTGTGCGCAATGCTTCTTGCGCGGCTTCGGGGTCCAGCTGCAGCACTTCCAGAAGTTTTTCCTGGCGCAGGGATTGCGCAAGTTCTGGAGTGACTGCCGCGATTCGGAGCACGTCCGCCGGACGGTTGCGGAAAGCGATACCCAATCCTGCCGCGAGAAGAATCGGAAACACGAACACCCAGAACAACGCCTCCGGCTCGCGTATGAATTCGAGAAAACGCACCAGGGTCAATTGCACGAGCGGATGGTCCGCGAGCGAAATCCCGCCAGGAGATTTCTTCCCGGTCACTGCGGCGCGAACGTCGGAAATGGTGTGGTCACTCATCGCGCAAATGGCGCCCTGTCAAAGTTACGAAGACGTCCTCCAAAGTCGCTGAATGAGTTCGCAGTTCGGTGAGCGGAACATTCTGTCGAGTGAGTTCCGCGAGCAAGGCGGGAACCGAAGTGTGAAGTTCGCCGACCTGCATGAGCACAGCGCCGTTTTCCGTTCGGATTTCGCGAACGCCCTGGATGCGGCGTAGAGCTGGCACATCGAGCACATGGGAAACGCTGCCCGCTGTAAATTCCACCATCTGTTCCGCGCAGGCTGCGGCGATCAATTCGCGCGGCGTGCCAAGAGCGATCACCTTGCCATGATCCATAATGGCCACGCGGTCGCAAAGGCGCTCGGCTTCGTCCATGTAATGGGTGGTGAGCAAAATCGTCCGGCCGGATTTTTTAAATTCCTCGATTAATTCCCAGAGCTGGCGGCGCGCCTGCGGGTCAAGGCCCGTGGTGGGTTCATCGAGAAAAAGAAAATCGGGATCGCCGACGAGGGCGCAGGCAAGAGCCAACCGCTGCTTCTGTCCGCCGGAGAGATTGCCCACGCGCGAATTTTGTTTTTCTTCGAGTTGCACTCGCTCAATGATCGCCGAGGCATCCGCGCCTTGCCGGAAAAAGCTGCGAAACAAGCGGACTGTTTCATGCACGGTAAGCTTTTCGGAGAGTTGCGTGTCCTGTAGTTGAATGCCAAGACGCTGGCGGAGATGGGTCGCGTCCGAACTCCACTTCCAGCCAAGCACTTCGACTTCTCCGGAATCCGGCGGCGTCAACCCCTCGCAGATTTCGACGGTCGTCGTTTTTCCCGCGCCATTCGGCCCGAGCAGGCCGAAGCATTCGCCCGCATGCACTTCAAGATTCAAGCCATCGACCGCAACCACGTCCTTATACGTTTTTCGCAGATCGCGGACACGCAGGGCCGATTTGGATGCAATTTCCGGCATGCGGCCAGTATCGCGTCACACGACCGGACATTCAAGACTCGAATCGATCTTGGCGACAATAATGAATGTGTCTGTAGAGAGGACCCTTACCTGCGAGAAAATTTCAGGAATGAACTACCGCCGCGAAATAACGCCGCTGAAACCAGAGCGCCACGTTCACAAGTCCGAGCAACGCCGGCACTTCAACCAGGGGACCAATGACGCCGACAAACGCCTCCCCTGAATTGAGGCCAAAAACGGCAACCGCTACAGCGATGGCCAGCTCAAAATTGTTGCTGGCAGCCGTAAAGGAAAGCGTCGCTGTTTTTGAATAATCCGCGCCAAGCTTGCGCCCCATCGAGAAACTCACGAGGAACATGAGAATAAAATAGATTAACAACGGAAGCGCGACGCGAAGAACATCCAGGGGAAGACGAACGATAAGATCGCCCTTGAGGCTGAACATCACCAGAATCGTGAACAGCAGGGCCACCAATGTCAAAGTACTGATGCGCGGAATAAAGCGAGTCCGGTACCACTCTTCACCTCTGGCACGTATGAGTACGAATCGCGTGAGGATCCCCGCAAGGAACGGCACACCCAGATAGAAAAACACGCTTTGAGCAATTTGGCCGATTCCAACATGGACTACGCTTCCCTCCAGGCCGAACCATGTAGGAAGCACGGTCATGAACACCCACGCATAGATGCTGTAAAACAGCACCTGGAACACGCTATTTAACGCCACAAGCCCGGCCGCGTAATCGGTATCACCGGCGGCCAGCTCGTTCCAGACGATAACCATGGCGATGCAACGCGCCAGTCCAATCAAGATGAGGCCGCGCATGTAGGCGGGCTCCCGGCGAAGAAATATAATCGCAAGAAGGAACATCAGGATCGGCCCGATGATCCAGTTCTGGATAAGGGAGAGCGTAAGCACGCGGCGATTGCGGAACACTTCCGCCAGCTTTTCGTATCGCACCTTGGCCAAAGGCGGATACATCATGATGACCAATCCGATGGCAATGGGGATGTTCGTTGCGCCCACCTGAAAATGTTGCACGAAATTTGCCGTCTCCGGAATGAAATGCCCCAACCCAACGCCGATTGCCATCGCTAGAAAAATCCATAGGGTCAGGTAACGATCCAGAAATGACAGCCGGGCGCGCGGCATCGGGAGGCAGATTTGGCCTTGAACGCGGGAAGTCGCCATCCTGTTCACCTCAGTAAGAAACGCATAGAATTTTTCATTGTTGTCCGATCCGATCGATTTCCCTTTTGATGGCGAGCTCACCGAGGGTGGAGAGAGGCAGGCACAGAAACAGGGTAATCCTGCGGTCCAGGATCATGAAAGCTTCCCGAAATGCGCGCTCGATCTGTTCGGGAGCGCCCTGCACGGCGGCCGGGTCGGGAACTCCCCAATGCGCGGTCATTGGCTGGCCGGGCCACACGGGGCAGATTTCGTTCGCCGCGTTGTCGCACACGGTGAACACAAAATCCATTTGCGGCGCGCCGGGATTCGCAAATTCATCCCAATTCTTGCTCCGAAAACCTTCCACGGGCATGCGCGCCAATTCGATCTGCGCAAGCGCTTCGGGCCGGACGCGACCGGAGGGATGGCTCCCCGCGCTATAAGCGCGAAAAGAAGGGTGCCCCTTCCGGTTGAGTATCGCTTCGGCCATGATCGAGCGCGCGGAATTTCCAGTGCACAAGAAGAGGACGTTGTAGCTCTTCTTCATTTG
>PMOP01000119.1:0-4077 GCA_003161495.1 Acidobacteriota bacterium
ACCACGCGATTGCGCGTGGATCGCGCCAGGATGGCGTGAAATGCCGTGTCCTCGACGATAGCCGATTGGCCGGTTTTAAGCTTTTGCCGCTGCGCGTCGAGCAGGCGTTGCAGGTCGGCCAAATCTTCATCGGTTGCCCGCAGAGCAGCGGCGCGCGCCACGGCCGGCTCGAACATACGGCGTACATCCAGCAGCTCATCCTGCAGATCCGAACGATAGGCCATCACCGAGGCTAGGGGGGCAACCAGGCGGTCGACGGACAGCTCATGCGGAAAAGTGCCCTGGCCGTGCCGCGTTTCGAGCAGGCCAATCGTTTCCAGCGTGCGCAGCGCATCGCGGATCGACCCGCGACTTACGCCGAATCGTTCCGCCAGATGCCGCTCCGATGGCAGCGGCTCGCCCGGAGGAAAAGTGCCGTCCAGCATCAGTACGCGAATGCGGTCGGCAACTTCCTCCGCGATTCGAGTTTTTTTGATGGGCGTGATGAGGCGAGAATCGTCGGCGGAAGAATTCGCAAAACGCTTGACAGCATTTCGCATGGGTGGTAAATTTTCGTTGTCAAGTGGTTCAATCACTGGGCCAGTGTACCACAGATTCTCATGAGCGAAAAGCTTTTTGAATTCGTCACTGCCGGCTCCCCTCGCGTCGTCTCCGGCGCGATCGAGCAGCTTGCTGTTGGCCTGGGCAGCTTGACCGGGATTGTCGTGCCCTGGGAGAGCGATCGTACCACGATGTGCATGGCGATCGCCTCGACGCAAGGCGAAGGCTGGGCCCTCGAACACACCAACCTTGGAACCGTTCGCCTGACCGATTTGGGAAATGAAACGACCCGCGTGGAAATCCTCGCAGACCTGCAGAACCATCCAGAGAATCAGAGGCTCGCCAAACTCTTCGCGCGATTCAGCAGCGAAGTCCAGTCGCGTCTGCAGGTGGCGCAGTGACGGAAATTACTTCATCCTCAATTACTTCTACGGTTACATTGCGCGTTGCGGAAGCGCGAGTTGAGGATGTGGGGCGCGCCATTGCGCGCCTTTCTCCGGCCGATATGAAGCGCATCGGCGCGCATGCCGGCGACGTTGTGAAGGTCACCGGCGGCACTTCTTCCGTCGCGCGCGCGGAAATTTCCGACGAACAGCACGAAGGCGTCGTTCAGATCGATGGCACGGCCCGCAGCAATTGCGGCGTGGGATTGCAGGAGCAGGTGACCGTCGCGGTCATCGAAAGCTCGCAGGCCGTTGCCGTGCGGCTTTCGCCGATGTGGGTGGGCGCCGCGCCGGCCATCATCGCGATCGAACGGATCGTCGAGGATCTTGTTGCCGTGCCGGTGACGCAGGGCTGCGTGGTGCGCGTGCCGACCTATTCCAAGGCCGTGAATTTCCAGGTCGTGCGCACAATTCCCTCGGGCCCGGTGGTGATCGGGCCGAAAACCGACATTCGCATCGTGGAAGGCGAGCAGACGGCGGCTCGCGCCCCAGCTGTATCCTACGAAGACATTGGCGGCCTCGAACGGGAAGTGGCGCGCGTCCGGGAAATGGTCGAGCTGCCGCTGAAGCATTCACGCATATTCGAGCGATTGGGAATCTTCGCGCCGAAAGGCGTATTGCTATATGGTCCGCCTGGAACGGGAAAAACTTTGCTGGCGCGCGCCGTGGCTGCCGAAAGCCGCGTGCACTTCATTTCGCTGAACGGCCCCGAAATCATGCGCAAGTTTTACGGCGAGAGCGAAGCCAAGCTCCGCGAAGTGTTTGAGGAAGCGGCGCGGCGCGCCCCCTCGATCCTGTTTATCGACGAAATCGACGCCGTGGCTCCCAAGCGCGCGGAAGTTTCGGGCGAAGTGGAAAAGCGCGTGGTGGCGCAACTGCTGAGTTTGATGGATGGTTTTGTCTCGCGCGGCCAGGTGATTGTCATCGGCGCGACCAATATCCCGGAAGTTCTCGATCCGGCGCTGCGGCGCCCCGGACGTTTCGACCGCGAAATTGAAATCGGCGTGCCCAACACGCAGGCGCGGCTGCAAATTTTGAAGATTCACACGCGCGCCATGCCGCTCGCGCATGACGTCAACCTGCAGGAAATCGCCGAGCATTCCCACGGATTCGTCGGCGCCGACCTGGAAGCGCTGTGCCAGGAAGTGGGCATGATCGCATTGCGTGGATTTCTGGCCGCCGCGCCGCTGGAGACGGACGGCGCGCCGCCGGCCGACTTGAGCGGACTGCAAGTAACGCGCGACGATTTCCTCGCCGGCCTCAAGGAAGTTGAGCCCAGCGCGACACGCGAATTCTTTATCGAGAAGAGCCCTTCGACATTTGCCAATCTCGGAGGCCTCACCGATCTCAAGCGATTGCTCGACGCCGTGGTCGAGCATTCCCACGTGCACAATGATATTTACGATCAAGTGGGCCTGGCGCCGCCGCGCGGCATTCTGTTCGTGGGACCGTCAGGCACCGGTAAAACCGCGATGGCTCGCGCGCTTTCGGGCGAAAAGCAGATTCCGCTGATCGCCATCGACGGCCCGCAACTGTACTCGAAGTGGCTCGGCGAATCCGAGCGAGCGCTGCGCGAAGTTTTCAAAAAAGCGAGGCGCGCCGCGCCCTGCATCCTGTTCTTCGACACGATCGACGCGCTTGCGCCAAAATTCGGCGCCGATCATCTCGGTTCCGACATTTATCAGCGCATTCTCAGCCAACTGCTGCGCGAAATCGATAATTTGCGCGACGTTAAAGGCGTGCTTCTGCTCGCGGCCACCAATCGCCCGGAGCGCGTCGAACCAGCGCTCTTGCGCAGCGGGAGATTTGACTATATCCTTCCGTTCGCTAAACCGGGCGCCGCGGACCGGGCGGCGATCCTGCGACTCTCTTCCCGGCGCGTGCCGCTTGCAGACGACGTGGACCTGGACGAGTTCGCTGCGCAGCTCGAAGGGTCGACAGGCGCGGATATCGAAAGCCTGTGCAAGAAGGCGACGTTGCTGGCGATTGCGAAATATCAGGATGGCACTCCAGGAAATCCTTTTGTAGTCCGCCGAAGCGATTTCCAATCCGTGCTGGATTCCCATCGCGGCAGTCTTACGCCACCGAAAGATCCGGCGGCGCGGCCAGGCGCCGGGGAATTTACCTTGGCTGCGCATATCCATCTCGATGACAAAGAGGGCAGATCATGAGCTACACAGAACTGACTGTTTGGACTCGCGGCATCATCATGGACAAAGAGGGTCGCGACATCGTTAACTCCGTAGCCGCTTCGGCGCGCAACGAAGGAAAATTTTCCCAGGCGATGGAAAACTACGTTGACAATCCCGATCGCACCAATGCCCCTACGCGCAAATATTGCCGCGTGAGCGACAGCGTGATTGAAAACGCGCTGACCTACGAAAACGAGCACCCGAACATCGTCGTCCTCGTCGAAGGGACGATGGTCAAGGGTTGGGACTACATGCGCGGGATGCCTCCCGGCGGAACGCTGGTCATCAATACGCACTACACGCCGGAGTACATGATCCGCTTTGTGCCCGGCGCCGAGCGGCTTGCGCAGCTTGTCTGCGTCGATGCCGCCAAGCTGGCCGACCACAAGTGGCTCTACTACCGCCTGGGCGAACTCGGCCTGGACCGTCTGTCGACGGAAGGCGCTGCCGAGCGCAGCAAAGCGGTTGCGCCGGACATTGCCGCTCCACTGATCGCGGCGGTGGTCAAGACGACAGGCATCGTGAAGATGGAAACGATTGAACCCATGATTGCGAATAAGGCGGCGTTCCACGCGGCTCTCAAGGAATTGCACATCATGCCGCTGAAGCCGGTTGCGGCTTAGATAAAATTTTTTCGAGGGGTTAAAAATGTCGACTCAAGGAACTCATATTCCCGATTGGCTCAAGGTGCCGTTTGCCGGAATCACGCCGGCTCCGTCACAGGAAAAGGGCCAGGATCTTTTTCCGACCGGCAACTGGCGCGCGATTCGGCCTGTCTACCGGGACAAGCTGCCGCCCTGCAACAACGCCTGCGGCACGAACGAAAAGATCCAGGGCTATCTCGACCTCGTGAAGCGCGGCAAATATCTTGACGCCTACGCTCTCATCAAGGAAGACATGCC
>PMOP01000119.1:4205-4471 GCA_003161495.1 Acidobacteriota bacterium
CGCCTCGTCGAACTCGGCATAGAGATCAAGACCAATGTCGAGGTCGGCAAAGACGTCACGCTGGAAGATTTGAAAAAGAATTATGACGCCACCGTGTTTGCCGTGGGCCTCACCGAGTCCAACAGCGCGCGCGCCGAAGGCGAGAACAAAGCCGGCGTGATTTTCGGTCTTCCGTTCCTTCGTGACATCGGCATGGGCACGTCCAAAGTGAAGGTCGGGGCGCGCGTTGCCGTCATCGGCGGAGGAAACACGGCGATCGATTGCGC
>PMOP01000119.1:4479-5887 GCA_003161495.1 Acidobacteriota bacterium
CCACAGGAAATGCCGGCTTCTCCGGAAGACCTGCATGACATGATGGAAGAAGGCGTCGAGCTGATGCACGGCCTGGCCATGACCGCTGTGCTTGGCGAGGGAAAAGTGGAAGCGTTGCAACTGCATCCCGCGCGCTTCACCGGCAAAATCAACGCCTCGCCGATCGCCATCGATCGAGAAGCGCCCGCCAAGAAGTTTGCCGTCGACAACGTGATCATCGCTGTGGGACAGAAAGCCAAACTCGATTGGATGCCGGCCGAGTTCAAGACCGAACGCGGCACGATCAAGATCGACGAGTTCGGACGCATCGGCAACACCAACTTTTTCGCGGCAGGCGATGTGGTGCAGCTCGGCTCCGGCCAGCCGCTGATGGTGGTGAACGCCGTCGGCGACGGCAAGCGTGTGGCTTTCAATCTGGACAAGGTGCTCCGCAGCATTCCGCTGGAGCCGCGAACGGTTCCCATCGATGTGATTGTCGATCTGAACCGGATGAACATGACGTACTTCCCGCACTTTCCGCGCGTCCAGCAGGCCATGCTGGCGCCGGCGGCGCGGCGTAGTACGCAGCAAGAAGTGATCCTGGCGTATTCGGAAGAACAGGCCAGCATGGAGGCGAGCCGGTGTTTCAGTTGCGGCACGTGCAACGCGTGCGATAACTGTTATCTGGTCTGCCCCGAGCCTTGCATCGTGCGGTCGGTGCGTTCGAACGGGCTGTACAAGATTCTGGTGGATTACTGCAAGGGCTGCCGCGTGTGTATCGAAGAGTGTCCGACGGGGTGCCTCGAAGGTGTGCCGGAACTGGACTTCGATTCGGGCGTGGTTCGAATGGACACGGCCTTCGCAATTTCGCAGGGGTTGCATGGACGCCAGGCGGAAGAGCTTAGGAATTTAGGGGATCGTCCGGCGAAGAGTATTTAGATTTGAGTAGGACGGGCTTCAGCCTGTCGGTTTTAGGTTGTTGTTTACGAAAAAGAAGAGGACAGGCTGAAGCCCGTCCTACAAGTTGCGTCCGCCAATAGGTGGACTGCGCGGAGTGAGACATGGCAACGCTTGTGGCAGGAAAAAAGAAAACGGTTCGGATCAATGGCTGCGTTGCGGCGGCGCAAGCGGCCAAATATGCCGACGTCGACGTGATCACCGCCTACCCGATCAGGCCGTATACGGCGACGATGATGGCGCTGGCGCAAATGGTGGCCAACGGGGAGCTTGACGCCGAGTACATCGTGGCTGACAGCGAGCATTCTCAGTTGAGCATCGCGCATGGCGCTTCTTCGAGCGGGGCGCGGGTTTTCACCGGAAGCTCGGGAGTCGGCGTGCAGTACGGCTACGAGCTGTACTCGCCGAT
This sequence comes from Acidobacteriota bacterium, assembly GCA_003161495.1. Lineage (GTDB taxonomy): Bacteria > Acidobacteriota > Terriglobia > Acidiferrales > UBA7541 > Palsa-360. Next base: position 5,825 of record PMOP01000119.1, read on the forward strand.
TTCGGGCAGCCGCATGCCGGTGCAGATGATGATCGCGGACCGCACGCTCGATCCGCCGGGAGA
>PMOP01000202.1 GCA_003161495.1 Acidobacteriota bacterium
TGAGCTGCGCCGTGAGGAACAGGGAATTGGTGTCGACCCGGTCCGGGGTGAGAAGTTCCGATCCGACTGCGATGATTTCAGCTTTCATTTTCGAGTCAGTGTGGAAGCGGAAGGCCTTCCACTTCCCAATCGAGGGTGAAGAGCGCGTTGGTCGTGGCGAGAATCGCGCGATGGCCCGGCATGAGCGCGAGTCCGACGAGGCCGGTGCCGCCAAGAACGAGTTCGGCGTGCGCGTCCGCGGAAATTCGCACGATGCCGCGGCGGCCTTGGTACGATGCGGCCACGTAGAGATTTCCCTTGCGGTCAAAGGCGAGGCCCTGCGGCCGGCCGAGGCCGCGGAAGAACGTGCTGACTTCGCCCTTCTGATTGATGCGCAGCACGCGGTCGAAACTCGATGTGGTTGGCCCGGTGACGAACAATTCGCCGGTGGGACTGAACGCCAGGTGATATGCCGCCACGGACGGCTCGATCGTGGCGAAGACGAAAATCTGGCGGTCGGGGCCGATCTTGAAAATCGTGCCGCTGCGATCGCCCACAAAAAGATTGCCGATGGTGTCAAATGCGATTCCGGTTGCCACGCCCATGCCTTCGACCCACAGCTGCGAGCGTCCGTCCGGAGCGACGCGATGTATGGTCCCGTCGTCGCGGCAGGAAACGTAGAGATAGCCCTCGCGATCCAGCGCCAGGCCGGTGGGATTCACGAGTTCGGTGACAAACGGCTTCACCGCATAATTCGGCGTGATCTTGTACAGCGAGACGGCGACTTTTTGTCCGCGGTGGCCGCTATAAGTGACATAGATGTTTCCTTCCATGTCGACCACAGGGTTTGCCACGGGGTGAAGATTGTCGGCAATCTGTACGCCCAGGTGAAAGGCGAAGGGCTGGCTCGCCGCGCGCGAAGTTTCCACGCTGACGATGCTGCCCGCCGCGCCTTCCGGCACGCGCGCAATCAGATAATTTTGCGTGGAGATCAGCAGGCTCGCTTCGGTTTCGCCAAACCGCACGTGCGGCCGCGTATTGGGCCGCGGGACGAAGCCCGCGCCGTAAATTGTGACGTCGCCGCCGGGAATGCCTGCACCCGGCTGGATGCGGTCAATGCGCGGTATGCCGTTGGTTTCCAAATTTATTCTCGAAGAGACTTTTTCATCAGATCCGAAGTCTCCAAACCTGAAGCACCGTTGCTGTTGGTCTTTGCCGCCGTTCTTTGCTGCCGGTTTTTGCTGTAGCTCGCCTCTTCAGAGGCGAGGGTTTAGATGTAACTGTAAGAAAACCCCCGCCTCTGAAGAGGCGGGCTACAGCGACGGCCTATAGCCCGAGCGCACGCGCGATCCACAATCCGAGCGCTGCGTAAATCCCCGCGATCCAATCATCCGCCATGATTCCCAAGCCGCCGGGGAGCGATTCGGCTTGCCGCGCTGGAAACGGCTTCCAAATATCGAACACACGAAAAAGTATAAAGCCCAGCAGGAAACTTTTCCAGTTTAACACCGTGAACGGAGAGAAGTAGGCGATCATCTGGCCGGAAACTTCATCGATCACGACGAACTGCGGGTCTTTCTTGTTTGCGTACTTTGCCGCCTGGCCCGCCACGTAAACGCCGAGAATCGCGAAAAGCAACACAACAAAATAATCCACAGCACCCGGGAGCAATCCGATGGTCCAGAAATTTGCGACCGGGACGAGGTCCAAATTCGGCCGCTCCTGCCGCCAACGAATCCAGTGCATCCCTAGTGCAATAGCTACGCCGCCTAGCGAACCCCAAGTGCCCGGCGCTTTTGGAAGATAGCCGAGGCCGAATGCGGTGGCGATGGCGAGCGAAATGCGCGGCTTGCGCCGGATGGATTCGGGCGAAGGCGGGGCGCTACTCGTCGTTGTCGGAAGATTCGGGGTGGGAGTGCTCATTCGTTTCGATTTCTTCCGGTTCCGATTCGTCCATCATGGGGACGGCGATTTTGTATTTTCCCACGGCCCAGTTGCCGAGGTCGCGTTCGCGGCAGCGCGCGCTGCAGAAGGGAAACTCCGCGGACGTTTCCGAATCGGTGGGCTGCTTGCAAATTGGGCATTTCAATTTCACGGCAGATTTCCAAGTCTGATGCGATTTGAGTGGCGCATGCTTCAGCTTGCGGGTTTTCGTCCTTGCAAGTTTTAACCCCCGCAAGCTGAAGCATGCGCCACTTTTAAGCCAAAACCCGTAGGGCGGCGCCGGTCGATACGCGCTGCAGCGGCGCGGTAGCGGGGATGTGCGCCACGGCTGGTCGCGGGACATCAAGGATTTCCACCACGCGGCCAACCATGTCGTACTCGTGCGTCTCTGTGATTTCCGCGGTGACCACGTCGCCAGTGCGCGCGGAGATCGTCGTCCCCGCGACCTCGATATCGTTCAAGTACAGTTTGCCGTCGATGTCCGGCGCCATGCCTTCCAGGCGCGCTTCCCACACGAGCGGCGAATCTTTCGAGGGGCCTTCGACGAGAGCGGTCACGCGGCGGCCGCGAAATTTCCGCAGCTTGCGCGCTGAAATTTTTTGCTGAATTTCCATCAGGCGGCTCTGGCGCTCGCTGATGGTGTCCTCGTCCACTTTGCCGTCGAGCGCAAAGCTCGACGCGTTGTCGACGTCGGAATAAGGGAAGACGCCCATCCAGTCAAATTCCGCGGCCTTCACAAAATCGCACAACTCGCGAAAGTCCGCATCGGTTTCGCCGGGGAAGCCGACGATGAACGATGTGCGCAGCGCCACGCCGGGAATCGTCGCGCGCATGCGGCCGAGCAATTGCAGAAACGCGTCGCCATGCGATCCGCGCTTCATGCGCGCGAGGACGTTGCGGCTGGCGTGCTGCAGGGGCATGTCCACATATTTTGCGATGCGCGGATGCGCGGCTATGGTGTCGAGCAGGCGCTGGGTCACGCGGTTCGGATAGCAGTACAGCGAGCGCGCCCACTGCAGGCCTTCGACGCCCGCGAGGCGCTCGAGCAGCAGAGCGAGGCCGTCGCGCAAGCCGAGGTCTTCGCCATAGGAAGTCGTGTCCTGGCCAATGAGCGTCACTTCGCGAACACCGGCCGCGGCGAGATTTTCCGCCTCGCGAACCACGGATTCAAACCGCCGGCTGCGAAATTTTCCGCGCAACTGAGGGATGATGCAGAACGTGCAGGGGTGATCGCAGCCTTCGGCAATCTTCATATACGCGGCGTGCTTCGGCGTCGAGAGAATTCGCGGCGTGAGATCGTGATACAGGTAGGAGGGAAGCGCCGCAGCGCTGGCCGCATCCGACCGCAACTCGCCTTCGACGGCAGCCAAAATATTTTCGATCTCGCCCGTCCCCACCACCGCATCGACTTCGGGAATCTGCTCCATGATCTGGTCGCGGAAGCGCTCGACGAGGCATCCGGCCACGATTAATTTTTTGGCCATGCCGAATTTTTTGTGTTCGGCCATTTCCAGGATCGTGTCGATCGATTCTTTCTGCGCCGGAGCGATGAAGCTGCACGTATTAACGACGAGGACATCGGCTTCCTCCGCGCGCGGCGTGAATTCATAGCCGTTGCGCGCGAGCACACCCATCATCACCTCGCTGTCCACAAGGTTTTTCGGGCAACCGAGGCTGATGAATCCTGCTTTTGGCATAAGAATGCGTCGCGCAATGGCGGGACGGTCCGAGTATTCTAACATGGTGAGGGCTTGCGTGCCGTGAGTAGAGCGGGCTTCGAGTAGCGCGGGCTTCAGCCTGCGGGTGTTAGTCCTTCCAAGTACTAAAACCCGCAGGCTGAAGCCCGCGCTACTTTCCGATCAACGCGACCGCAGGAACGCGCGTATGCGATCGATCAACGAAGAAGCGCGTTGCGGATCCGAGGGCTTGCCGCCGTAGCGGGCGGCCTGATAGATCGAAGTCAATTCGTACACAGGCTCGGCAAGATTTCCGTTCGGCAGCGTCGCTGCGAATTCCATGGGCGTCTGGGCGGCCGTTTTGCGAATCCCTCCACCTTCCAGAACGCGCAACATTTCGCCGTATTGCAGCGTCGCCAGGTGCGGCGTCATTTCGCGTCCGGGCGCAATTCGCATGCGCCACAGGACCATAAACCGGCGGCGAATTTCAGGGCGCAAAATCAGGACGGCGAAGAAGAGCACTCCGAAAATCACAAAAAATCCGGTTCGCCCGGACGAACTGCGCGATACCCGGTCCTGCCAGAGTTTCATCTCGTCTGTCATGCGGCGCCGCACGCCGGCAAATTCGGCGCGAATCCGCTCCGCCCAGTCGCGTGAAAAACGGCCCACGCTTTGCGCCACGGTCACCTGATGCAGGAAATCGTAATTGATGACCCACTCGCTCCACTGCAGCTCAAACCAATCCCAGTAATGGGAGAGCTGCGCGAACATGCCGGGTGGCGGGTCATTCGACGGCGGAGTGGGATCAAATGTCAGCCAGCCGAAGCCCGGGAAATAGGCTTCCACCCAGCTGTGCGCGTCGCTGGCGCGCACCACAAGATCGCCCGCTATGTCGTTATACTCCCCGGTTTGGAATCCGTTTATGTAACGCGCCGGAACATTGAGCGAGCGCAGCATGACGGTCATGGCCGCGGCAAAGTATTCGCAATGGCCCGCGCGCTTTTGAAACAAGAAGTAAGCCAGCGGGTCAGCTTGCGGCGTCCCACTGAGGTCCAGCGTGTAGCCGTAATGCGACTTCAGATAGCTTTCGATGGACCGAGCCTGGTCATAGGGATTGATGTCGCGCGCGGTGATTTGCCGGGCCAAGTCAGGAATCCGGGGATCGAGCTTAGGCAATTGCAAATAGGTCTCGCGAATCGAGGCCGGATATTCGGTGCCAGCCTGACGAACCGCGGCGGTCGGCGCCATGGGCAGGAGCGAGTTTGCTTCGTACTCGATCCGCGCGTAGTTGTGGTAGGGATTGAAAATAGAACCGGTAAAATCCTGTAAAATGTATGTGCGCCGCTGGCTATAGGGCGATCTGCCTGTATCGTCAGTGAAATGCCCGCGCACGCTTTCGGCCTCATTGGCAAAGAAGAGCGCCGTGCTGCCAATGGGCTCGAGTAGCACCGTGTAATGGATGGGCCTGCCTGTCTGTGGCGCGCCGGCTTCCTCAGGATTCAGGTGGAACCAGCCGCCCTCCTCGCTGGAACTGAGCGTCGTCGGTTCATGCGGTTCGTTGAACCAGCGCTTGCCGTCGAATTTGGTCAGCGCCACTCCGCGCCAGTGGACACCTTGCGCGGCAATGATGCCGCCATCGACGGTGACGCGCATGACCACGGTGCTGTTCTTCTTGATTTCGCCGATTTCGCCGAGTTCCACGTCGTCGCTGAAGCCGGATATCATGGCCGGCTGCATGTTGAGGCCGGACACGTAGCCGCCGCCGAAACGCGGCAGGATGAGAAAAATAACGGCCCCCCCCAACACAGATCCGATCGCGATGAAGGCGGAAGTAATGCCCAGGGCGTTGTGCAGTTGATTTGCTGCGGCTGTGCCGGACTCCATGGGACGAGTGACCGCCCCTTCGGCGCTCCGCCACATTTCGAGGCCGACGAAGGTTGAGACCGCGAGACCCAGAAAGATAAAGAAGAAAGCCAGAAAAACCGTGTCCACCGTGAGGATTGCGGCAGCCAGCATGGACGTGAAACCCATCATAGTCAGGAACAGATAATCCCGAACCGTTACGGCGCTATATAGCCGTACGACAGTGGCAAATAGCATCAAGTGAACGGTCGCCAGCAAGGCCGCGTAAAGGCCCGGACTTTGCGAACCTGCCGCCAGCATGCGCGAAATGATCCAGAGATCGACGGGGAAGAAAATAAAATAAGCCACCGTCAGCCAAGTGGCTGCGCGGTTTGAAATTTCCGGGCCGTTGCCATGCCACCAGCGGTAACCCTTGAAGAGCATGGCGGCCGGAAGCGCAAGCATCGTAACCAGGTCCAGCTTGCCGGTGGAGACCAGGGTCAGCACGCCCGTCAGCAGCAGAAAATAAAGGGAAATCTCAAAATGACGCCGGAGGGCGGAGAGGTGCCTCGGGTTCGATTCGGCGGAAGTTTGGCCTGCGGGGTCCATGGCGCGAGTGATTAGTTTAACATCCCGCGAGGTGCTGGGGAGCGCGTGCGGCGTATCGGGTAATGGCGCGAACGAATTCCTGTAGGACGGGCTTCAGCCTGTCTGCTTTTGATGTTCGCTAAACTGGCGGAGATCAAAACCTGACAGGCTGAAGCCCGTCCTACACATCGCGCGCGATCGCCGCGGCGGCGATTTTTTGCGTGGCGCTGGAGATGGGCAGGCGGCGAATTTCGGCCAGGGGGACGATGCGCGCTCCCG
>PMOP01000371.1:0-2370 GCA_003161495.1 Acidobacteriota bacterium
TACATGCAATCGGCGGTGCCGGAAGGCGTTGGCGCGATGGCTGCGATTTTGGGATTGGCTCCCGCTCAAGTTGCGGGAATCTGCCGACAGGCGGCCGACGGGCAAGTCGTCGCGCCGGCCAATTTGAATTCTCCCGAGCAGACTGTAATTTCGGGTCATGCCGAAGCGGTGAAGCGCGCAGTGGAACTTGCTTCGGCGGGGGGCGCCAAGCGCGCCGTCATGCTTGCGGTTTCCGCCCCCTTTCACAGTTCGCTGATGCAGCCCGCGGCCGAGCGGCTCGAAGCCGATCTGCGGGCGACCACATTCCACAAATTGCGCGTGCCTTTGGTGAACAATGCGGACGCTGAACTTACCACCAGCGGGGATGAGGCGCGCGAATCGCTGATTCGCCAGGTGACTTTGCCGGTGCGCTGGGAAGAATCCGTGCGCGAGCTGATCGAGCAAGGCGTGAACACGTTTGTGGAGGTGGGGCCGGGCCGCGTGTTGACTGGACTGTTGCGGCAGATTGACCGGTCCATCCACGTGTTCAACGTGGAGGATGAAAAAACATTGCGGTCGACGCTGGAAAAACTCACGCAGGCGCAGACGGAATCCGCTGAGGTGTAGCAAGTAGCACAGGCACTCTTGCCTGTGCGGGTTTGGCGATGGTTGCTGAACGATGGTTGCTGAACTTTGATTGTCGCGGTACGCGTGCAGCTTTCAAAACCGCTCAGGCAAGAGTGCCTGTGCTACTGAAAATTCCATGTTCAGGCTGAAAGATCGAGTAGCACTGGTGACCGGCGCGTCGCAAGGAATCGGGCGCGCCACGGCGCTCGCGTTGGTGCAAGCCGGAGCGCGCGTGGCCGTGGCGGCGCGAAACGCAGAGAAATTAGCGGGCGTCGTGGCCGAAATTGTCGCCGCGGGCGGCGAAGGTTTGGCCGTTGCGATGGATGTGGCCGACGCCGCGCAGGTGAAATCCGGATTTCGCCAGGCGGTCGATACCTTCGGCAGACTTGACATTCTGGTAAATAATGCGGCGATTACGCGCGACGGCCTCGCCGTGCGCATGAAGGCGGAAGACTGGGACGCCGTGTTGCGCACGAATTTGACCGGCGCGCATCTGTGCGCGCAGCAGGCCATGGCCGTAATGATGCGCGCCCGCTACGGCCGCATCATCAATGTGGCATCGGTGGTGGCCGAAACGGGGAATGCGGGACAAGTAAATTACGTTGCCGCCAAGGCCGGCCTCATCGGATTGACGCGGGCCCTGGCCCTGGAAATCGCTTCACGCAACATTACGGTGAATGCCGTCGCTCCGGGCTTCGTCGTTTCGCCCATGACGGATCCCTTGCCGCAAAATGTAAAAGACGTATTGCTCGCGCGAATCCCGCTGGGGCGCATGGGTTGCGATGCGGAAGTCGCCGCGGCCATCGTGTTTCTGGCGAGCGAAGAAGCGGGCTACATCACCGGCGCAGTGTTGGACGTCAACGGCGGCCTGCGGATGGGATAGAGTTGAAGTGGCGCAGGCTTCAGCCTGTGCGGGTTCGTCATGTAAGGGCTAAACTCCACAGGCTGAAGCCTGCGCCACATGAGAATTTGCGTAAGATGAAATTCAGAGTTAAGTTGACCTAGGGCGAGAGCCTACATAGAATGTCGGGTGCTCAAAATCAACACCCCAAGTAGAACAAGCACGACCCAACGGAAGCCGGGCAGATGTTAATTGGAGGCAAAATCGAATGGCCAGTGTCGATGAACGGGTAAAACAAATTATCGTGGAACAGCTGGGAGTGGATGAAGGCGAAGTCACCTCCACCGCTTCTTTTGTGGACGATCTGGGTGCGGATTCCCTGGACACGGTCGAGTTGGTGATGGCATTTGAAGAGGCCTTTGGGATCGAAATTCCCGACGAAGACGCGGAAAAAATCGCCACCGTGAAAGACGCAGTCGACTACATCACCAAGCACGGCAAGAAGTAATTCACGCGCCGCTGCAAAATCACCAGGAGAGAGTTGATCAAGTGAGCCGCCGGGTAGTAGTAACGGGTATCGGATTGGTCTGCGGTCTGGGAATCGGCACCGATGAAGTCTGGAAAAATCTCCTGGCGGGAAAGAGCGGCATCCGCACGATCACTCATTTCGACGCCTCTGCCTTCGATTGCACCATCGCCGGGGAAGTCCGCGATTTCGATCCTCTCCACTGGGCCGAGAAAAAAGAGCTGAAAAAAATCGCGCGGTTCATCCAGGTGGCCCTGGCGGCCACGGATTTCGCCATGCGCATGTCGGAACTGAAAATCACGCCGGACATCGCGGAAGTGACGGGCGTGTATGTGGCAAGCGGAATCGGCGGATTCGACGTGATCGAACGCGAGCACTCCAAGCTGCTGCTGGGCGG
>PMOP01000371.1:2388-3173 GCA_003161495.1 Acidobacteriota bacterium
GGGCACATTTCCATTCGCTACGGAGCGAAGGGGCCGAATTCCGCGACCGCTACGGCGTGCTCGGCCTCGGCGCATGCCGTCGGAGATTCCTTCCGCATGATTCAGCATGGCGATGCGGAGGTCATGATTTGCGGCGGCGCGGAAGCAGCCATCACGCCGATGGGCGTGGGCGGATTCGCCGCGATGAAAGCGCTCTCGACGCGCAACGACGAACCGGAACGTGCCAGCCGCCCGTTTGACGCGGACCGCGACGGCTTCGTGATTGGCGAAGGCGCCGGAATCCTGATTCTGGAATCGCTCGAATACGCGGAGAAGCGCGGCGCGAAAATTCTGGCGGAAATTGTGGGATATGGAATGTCGGGCGACGCCTATCACATCACCGCGCCCGAAGGGAACGGCGACGGCGCTTATCGCGTCATGCGCGCGGCCATTCGCGACGCGAAGCTCGAGCCGCATCAAATCGATTACGTCAACGCTCATGGCACATCGACGCCGCTTGGAGACGCCATCGAAACCAAAGCCATGAAGCGCGTCTTTGGTGAGCACACCAAAAAATTTGCCGTCAGCTCAACGAAATCCATGACCGGACATTTGCTCGGCGGCGCGGGCGGCCTCGAGGCCGGCATCAGCGTTCTCGCGCTTATCGATCAGGTACTGCCTCCCACGATCAATCAGGAAACGCCGGACCCGGAATGCGATCTGGACTACGTTCCGAATCACATGCGCAAGGCGACACTGGAGTACGCGCTATCGAACTCCTTCGGCTTTGGCGGGACCAACGCCGC
>PMOP01000507.1 GCA_003161495.1 Acidobacteriota bacterium
ATTGTGGCTGCATCATACTCCATTGGATGCCCTTTTCAATCGTGGAATGGAATTGTGGCGCTGCGCAGCGCGCCGGCCGGAATCCTGTTTCCGTGCTCTCGGAGCGGGCTATCGCCGCTTCAGCGTTACCGGAATTCCGTTCCGGGGACGCAGAGTTACGGAGGGCTGCATGCTGACTTTTTCTTCGGGAGAGATTTGGATTTGGAATTTCTGGGCGATAGTGGCAAGGAGCAGCACGGCTTCCATCATCGCGAATCCCGCGCCGATGCACACTCTGGGGCCTCCGCCAAAGGGAAAATAGGCGAAGCGCGGCAGAGCTGCGGTGCGCGCATTGCCCGCGCCCCAGCGATCCGGAACAAACTTTTCCGGCTCGGGAAAATATCGCGCGTCGCGGTGCATCAGGTACTGGGAGATGAGCATATTGGTATCCGCCGGAATTTCGTATTCGCCAAGCCGGAAAGAAGCAAGCGCGCGTCGCCCGATCACCCACACGGGCGGATACAATCTCATCGACTCGCGCAGCACCATGTCCGTGTACACCAGTTGCGGCAAATCCGCCGGAGTGGGAACTCTCCCGCCAAGCACGCGCTCCAGTTCCTCGATGAGTTTTTGCTCCGTCTCCGGATTCTGACCCAGCAGGAGCCACGTCCAGGAAAGCACATTGGCAGTGGTTTCGTGTCCGGCGAGAAACAGCGTCATGATTTCGTCATGCAGCTGGCGGTCAGTCATGCCGACTCCCTCGTCGTCCTGAGCTTGCAAAAATGCGCTCAGCAAATCTCCTGACAGTTGACCGCTCGCGCGGCGCTGCTCGATGATGCCGTAGATCACTTTGTCGAGGCGGCCGACAGCTCGCTTCAAGAGCTGCGAAGTTGGTAGAGGAACCCATGTCGGCAGGAGCAGCGCCATGCCCGCCTGACGCAGAAATTTTCCCATCAGCACAGTGAGCGCGGCCTCCACCCCTTCCGCTTCGTGCGAAACGTCGGCATCGAACAATGTCTTGGCCACGATGCCCAGCGTGAGGCGCATCATGGCTTCGTGCATATCGAGAGCCTGCCCGTCGCTCCACGACGCCAGCATGCGCTGCGTGTAATCGATCATGATTTGCGCGTACGCTGTTATGCGCCCCTGATGGAACGCTGGTTGGATGAGTTTGCGCTGGCGCCGCCAGAAATCGCCTTCACTCAGCAGCAAGCCATTGCCAAGAACGCGGCGCATGGCCCGGTAATCCTTCGATTTCACAAAATTATTGCTCTGCGTGACGAGGACGGATTCGATGTATTCGGGCCGGCTGGTATAGCACGCCGGCACGCCCAGGAAGCGGAAGAAGACAATGTCGCCGTACTCGCGCGTGCATTTGGTGAGGTAGCGAATGGAGTCGCCCTTCGGCTCGAACACGCTGCCGAACAGAGGAATACCCTTTGGGCCGGGTGGAAGCTTCAACTTAGACGGACTTCCCTTTCACCTTCGAGGAATCCGAGGAGCGCCCCTCGCCCCAAACCTCGCGCGCCGTTTCCGCCACCAGGCGCAGCTTGGCTTCCTGATCGGCCTCGGTCAGCAAATTCCCTTCCAGGGTCGAGGCAAACCCGCACTGCGGGCTGAGGGCAAGGCGCTCGAGCGGGACAAATTTTTCGGCGGCGCGAATGCGCGTCTTCAGTTCGTCCTTGGTTTCAAGGGTGGCTTTCTTGGTGCTGATCAGGCCCAGCACGACGGTTCGGTCATGTGGAACGTGCGAGAGCGGCTCGAATCCGCCGGAACGCTCGTCGTCAAATTCGAGCAGAAATCTTTGGAATTTTGTCTGGCGGAAAACTTTGGCGATGGGAGCGTAATCGCCCGAAGCGTAAAACTTGCTCTGGTTGTTGCCGCGGCACAGGTGCAGGCCAAACACCACGTTGGGATGCCCGCTAATCACTGCATTGTCCATTTCGATGGAAAGATCGAGCAGGCGATCGGGATCGTTTCCGCGCTGGCGGTAGCCCTCGCGAATATTTGCATCGATCAGCGCGGCGTATTGCGGCGAGTCCACTTGAATATAAGTGCAGCCCAGGCGGACCAGTTCCGCTACTTCATCGCGCAGCAGATCCACGAGGTCTGCAAGAAACGCGTCGACCGTAGGATAGGCGCCGCTGGATTTGTTCGCGTCGTAATAAGCCGCAGCCTGTTGTGCACTCAGCAGTGTTGTCTTGGAGGGATGCTCGGTGCGCGCACGCAAATAGGTGAATTCCTCCGCGCACATGTGGCGTTTGCGGCGCATTTTGGAAACCACCAGCGGCCTGGGATGACTGAATTCCTCCCCCGCTTCATTGCGAAATGGAATGGACCAGCCGCCCAATTTGTCGAAGGCTTCGATGGCATCGATCATGTGGCCGTAAAATGCGTATCGCCGCATTTCGCCATCGGTCAGCACATCCAGGCCGGTGCGCAGGTGCAGCGCCACGGACTCATCGACGGCGCGATCTTCTATGCGCTTGAATTCCGCGTCGGTGAGGCGCCCAGCCGCGAAATCTTCACGCGCCTTCTTAAGATAAGTGGGGCGCAACAGGCTGCCCACGATGTCGCTTCGATACATAACGAACTCCCTCCCGAATTCATGCCGGTGCCTTTAGATGTAGGAGACGCGCGAAATTATACCACTGTCCGATAATTTGCCGAATGTTGCGCGGACTTTCAGTAGCACAGGCACACTTGCCTGTGCGGTTTTCTCAATGTTCGCGCATCCTCGATAATATTGATCGCAAAAACCGCACAGGCAAGAGTGCCAGTGCTACGGAACCCAATCGGCGATAAATATGTTTGTCTCGTGAGGTGCTTTGCCATTGCGGTTGGAAGCCCAGACGAGACGCGTGCCATCGGAGGTGAACATGGGGAAGGCGTCGAAGTCGGGATGATAGGTGATCTGCTCGAGGCCGCTGCCATCCACGTTGATGGCGTAAAGGTCGAAGCCGCTGGGGTCTTTTTGGTTGGCCAGGTTGGAAGCGAAAATGATGCGCTTCTCTCCGCCGGGGAAAAAGTAAGGAGCAAAATTTGCCGCGCCGTTGTGTGTGACCTGGCGCTTATTTTTTCCGTCAGCGTCCATCACCCAGATTTCCAGGTTGCCGGGACGAATCAGCCCGCGGGAAAGCAGATCCTTGTAGTCGGCGATTTGCTCCGGGGTCTTCGGCTGTTCCGAGCGGTATACGATTTTCTTTCCGTCATCCGAAAAAAATGCGCCGCCGTCGTAGCCAAGTTCATGCGTGAGCTGGCGCACGTCGCTGCCATCGGCGTTCATGGTGAAAATGTCCAGGTCGCCATTGCGCGTGGAGGTGAAAACAATTTTCTTGCCGTCGCGGCTGATGGTCGAT
>PMOP01000386.1 GCA_003161495.1 Acidobacteriota bacterium
GAGATCGGCTGCGATGACTATGATACCAAGCCCGTCGAATTTGGGCGGCTGAGTGAAAAAATTGAAAATTTGCTGCTTGTCAGGAAGACTTCATGAAATCGCTCCCAGGCCGATTGCTCATTGTGGATGACAATGAATTGAACCGCGACATGCTGGCGCGGCGGCTGGAACGCAAAGGCTATTCGGTGGAAGTCGCCGAGAGCGCTCAACAATTGCCGGAGCGAATTCAGCAGGCCGGCGCCGACATCGTGCTATTGGACATCGAGATGCCGGATATCAGCGGCCTTGAGGCTCTGAAAACTCTGCGCGAAGCCTATTCGCCGACCGAGCTGCCCGTGATCATGGTTACGGCAAAAACGCAGAGCGAAGATATTGTCAAGGCGCTTGATCTGGGCGCCAACGATTATCTGACGAAACCGGTTGACTTCCCTGTTGCCCTGGCGCGTATCGCCACGCAGTTATCGCACAAGCGGGCGCAAGAAGCGTTGAGAGAGAGCGAGGAGCGCTACGCGTTGGCGGCACAAGGGGCCAACGACGGGCTGTGGGACTGGAATCTGTTGACCGGCGTGATGTATTTCTCCCCTCGATGGAAATCCATGCTGGGTTACCAGGAAAGCGAAATCGGAACCAAACTCGAAGATTGGGTTGGCCGCATACATGACTCGGATCGGCAACGGTTCAAGGATGAACTTGCCGCCCATCGACAGGGATTGTCTCCTCATTTTGAGATTGAGCATCGCGTTCTGAGCAAAGATGGAACCTTTCGGTGGATGTTGACCAGAGGGCTCGCCTTCCGTGACGCTTCCGGAAGAGCCACGCGAATGGCCGGATCGCAGACCGACATTACCGAAGGAAAAGTGACGGACCCGCTGACAGGCCTGCCGAATCGGCTGCTGTTTATTGACCGTCTCGGACGGCTGATCAAACATGCGAAACGCCGGAAGGACCATCTGTTTGCGGTTTTGTTTCTGGACCTCGATGGATTCAAGATGATCAACGACAGCCTGGGCCACCTCGTCGGCGATCAACTGCTGCTTGCCGTGTCCGAACGATTGGAAAAATGCTTGCGGCTGACGGATACCGTCGCTCGCCTCGGTGATACCTTCACCATGGCCCGACTCGGGGGCGACGAATTCACAGTCCTGCTCGATGATCTTAAAGATCCAGGCGATGCCAGACTGGCCGCGGATCGCCTGATGAAGGTGCTGGCGCCGCCTTTCATGTTGGGCGGAAAAGAAGTTTTCACTTCGGCCAGCGTGGGCATTGCTTTGAGCAATTCCGCCTACGACAGTCCGGATGACATGCTGCGCGATGCGGATACGGCCATGTATCGGGCCAAGTCCCTGGGCAAGGCGCGTTACGAAGTGTTTGACGCGGATATGCGAGCGAGCTTGGTGGCGCGTTTGCAAATCGAGACGGATTTGCGCCATGGCCTGGAACGCGGAGAATTTCGCAATTTTTACCAGCCCATCGTGGCGCTTGATTCCGGGCGCATTGTCGGCTTTGAGGCCCTGCTGCGCTGGCAGCATCCGACTCGAGGCCTATTGAGCCCGGACGAATTCATTTTCGTTGCGGAAGAGACCGGCCTGATCCGAGAACTGGGCTGGTGGAACCTGCGCGAAGCCTGCCGGCAATTAAGCGAGTGGAAGTCGAATTCCGATAACTATTTGAATTTTACGATGAACGTCAATCTCTCCGCCAAGCAATTCCTGCAGCCGAATCTGGTGGAGGAGATCAGAAATTTAATGCAGGAACTGGCGTTTTCTCCGGAAACATTGAAGCTGGAAATTACCGAAAGCACGGTCATGATTGACCCCGCGGCCACCACGAAGATGTTGCAGCAAATTAAATCCCTGGGGATCCTCCTGGCGATCGATGACTTCGGCACCGGCTACTCCTCCTTGAGTTACCTGCACCGCTTTCCGCTGGACACATTGAAAATCGACCGGTCGTTCATCAGCGGCGTGGGCGAGGGAGGAGAGGGCATGGAGATTGCGCAGACGATTATGCCCATGGCCAAAAATCTCCGCCTCGATGTAATCGCCGAGGGCGTGGAAACATTTGAACAAGTGGCGCTGCTGAAGAAGCTGAATTGCAAATATGCCCAGGGATATTACTTCTCCAAACCGTTGGCGGCCGAGGAAGTGGGGCTATTGCTGGCGGAAACGCCTGTCTGGTAATAAAGGCTGTAATCTCGAGTCCAAAACGGAAATATCCACTCCGCGGAAAATCAATACCCTCGTAAACAATGGGAAATGATTGAAGTCGTGCTGTTTGAGTGCTAGCGCGATTCTGTTTGCTTGACGGCCAACTCGCGCAACCACTTGTCGATTGCGGATTTCTGTTCGGCGCTCATCTTTCCAAACACCACGCCCAGGCCGAAGATTCCCAGGCCGCCGCCGGAATGCATGTAAATCACCTGTCCGGGAAGTTCGCAAGTGGTGCTGCCATCGCGGATGCTGAGATGGAGTTCCGTGCCCGTAGGAATGGGTTCGAGCGTTCCGACATAGCAACCGCGCGAACTCAACTCGGAGAGCTGTGTGAGGACGCTGGTTCCGTCAAGCAGGGTAATCTCACCATCCGCGAAAAACGAAAAGCGCGGAGTGGTTCGCTGCACTGGGTAGCAGGTCTCGGCCATGATCTCTCCTCAGCCAAAAAATAACGCTATTCCCGCTATTTCATTCTACGGCAACGCTCCGGATTCCATCCAGTCCTGTATGGCGTGGATTGACGAAACAGATAACTAGACTTCCGTACAGCTAAGAAGGCATTCCCTGGAGCGGGCAAACCCGGCAACCGGGTCAATCCAAGTTCACGGGATGCAATGTAAGAAACGGGGCGAAAATTTATTCTCGACCTTGGCAAATAGGGACCACAATAGATTTGCCGGACCCCCTTCCGTTTTACCCCCTTCTATTCGTCGGCAACTTGACGGCGGAGGTGTCATCAACTTCCGCAATTGTGCCTTGCACTCTGCCTTGACCGCGGAGCTCCATAAATGCAACGTGTGCTGATTCTTGCGCGGGATCGTGACAAAGTACTCCCGCTGACCGATGCCGGCCGCGCCGCGCGATGCGTTTCGCGCCGCTCCGCAAGCCGGCATTCTCCCGGAAAATTTTGCTTTGCGAGCTGGATGTTCCTGCTCGGAATGTTCTGCGGCGGTCCCGCCGCGGCGCAGCAGCCGGCGCAGGACGACCTGGGCAAACAGAGCATGGAAGACCTTGTGAAAATGAATGTGGATTCCGTTTACGGCGCGACCAAGTTTCTACAGAAGGCGGAGGATGAGGCGAGCTCGATCAGCGTGGTTACGGCCGATGAGATTCAGAAACACGGATATCGAACCCTGGCGGAGGTATTGAAGAGCATCAGCGGCTTCTACGTGATCAACGACCGCAACTACAGTTACGTGGGTGTGCGTGGATTGTCAGTACCAGGGGATTACAACGCGCGCATTCTTTTTCTTGTCGATGGCCACCGAGTCAACGACAACATTTTCGACGGGGCATATGTCAGCACGGAATTCCCCGTCGATATCGATTTGATCGAGCGCATTGAGATTATTCGGGGACCCGATTCTTCGGCCTACGGGACGGGCGCGTTTGCAGCGGTGATCAATGTGATCACCAAACGGGGCCGCGATTTGAAGGCACTCGAATTTTCCGGCGAAGCGGGAAGCTTGGATGCCTATAGAGGCCGCGTGAGCTTCGGGAACCGCTTTGACAATGGACTGGAAACGCTGCTCTCCGGCACCTTCTACAGCAGACAAGGGAACCAGAAACTTTTTTTTCCGGAGTTCAACAACCCGGCGACCAACAATGGAATTGCTGAAAACGCCGACGGCGATCAGTCGGGCAATGTGTTTGCCGACATTATTTACAGGGATTTCAATATCCATATCGTTGGGTCTTCCCGCACCAAGCATATTCCCACTGCGTCCTTCGGCACCGTGTTCGACGATCCAAGAACACGAACGACGGATGCGCGCAGGTTCATCGACGCCCAATACCACCACACGTTCGGATCGTGGGAAACCCTTGGACGGCTCTCCTACGATTGGTACGGCTATCATGGAATTTACATTTACGATTATGCAGGCCTTGGCCTTCCGCCTTACACCCAGAATTACGACGCAGCCTCCGGAACCTGGATCGATTTTCAGGGCGATGCTTCCCGCGTGTTTTTCAAGCGGCATCATGTCTCCTTCGGCGTGGAATTCCGTCAGGATTTACGGCAGCAACAGACCAATTATGATATCCAGCCCTATCACCTGTACTTTGACGACCATCGTTCCTCCCGGATCGGGGCTTTGTATTTCCAGGACAAATATTTCATCCGCAAGAACCTTTCGTTGATCGTGGGACTTCGCAGCGACTGGTATGACTTTTATGGAAACGAGCTGAGCCCGCGAGCGGGTCTGCACTACAACCCAACGCCAGACACCGACATCAAGGCCAACTACAGCTGGGCGTTTCGTGCACCGAACGACTACGAAGCTTTCTATGCGGGCAACAACAGCAATACCGCCGACCCTTCCTTGAAGCCGGAGAAAATCCGAAGTTGGGAATTGGACTTGGAGCATCGGTTCGGGAAAACCTATTCCCTGTCCGGCGCGGGTTTCTTGAACCAGATTGACGATTTGATTGTGCCGACTCTCGATCCGGTCACGAACAATCCGATCTATACAAACTCAACGCCAGTGGAGACGAAGGGAATCGAGTACGAATTAAGCGGCAAATGGCCGGGCGGCCTGGAAGGTTCCCTTTCGCACACCCTTCAGGATACACGGTACGTGCTTACCGGTCAGGATTTGGCCAATTCTCCCAGGCAATTGGTCAAGGCCAGTCTCAGCATCCCTCTCTTGCGAAAAAAACTATTTGCCAGTGTCGACGGCCAGTATACGGGCAGGGTGATCACCGTCTCGCGAACGCCACTGGGCGGATTCTTCCTGGTGAACGCCACCGTCTTCAGCCGAAAAATTACGGAAAAAATCGATTTGTCCGGAGGTTTCTACAATCTCTTGAATAAAAAGTATGCCAACACGGGGGGCCTGGAAAATCGGGAAGTCTCGATTCCGCAAGATGGACGAACCTTCCGGATCAAGCTGACTTACCGGCCTTACACGGATACGAAATAGGGATGGAATGGAGTTAAACCGATTTAGCCGAGAATGAATTTAAGAAGCCAATCACGAAGGAAGCCGCGCAACGAGCCATGGGGCGGGTTTCGTCCGGGCGTAATGCGCAAACTGCGCATCGTCTCCTTGTCGTTCTGTCTGATGCAAGTCGTGGCGCCCGGAGCAGCCGTGGGGCAGGAAGACTCGATGGACGAGTACAAATTGAAATCGGCCATTTTGTATCACCTGACCCAGTTCGTCGAATGGCCGGACACCGCTTACCCAGACCGGCATGCGCCGATATTGCTATGCATTCTGGGGCAAGACCCGTTTGCAAATTCTTTGGCTTCCGGCATCCCCAAGGAAACTGACAGCGGCAGGGCCATGCTGATTCGCCACCTGCAAAGCGACGCGGAATTCCCGGGTTGCCACATTCTTTACATCAGCTCTTCGGAAAGAAAAACTGTCGCGCACACCTTCTCGATTCTGAACGGGTCCAGCATCCTCACGGTGGGAGAAATGGCGCAATTCGCGAACCATGGCGGCGTCGTTCAATTCTCCCTTGAAGATCGACACGTGCGTTTTGCCATCAATGTGGATGCGGCGTCCCGGGCGGGACTCAAGATCAGCTCCAAGCTGCTGGCGCTGGCTCAAATCGTGAGGGATTAGAGGGCAGAATCGGAAATCGAAAAATGCAAACCGGGCCATCGTGAAGTTCGGTACGAAATGTTTCGCGCGGACAAGGTTCCGCATGACGGAAGGCAGTGAAAGGGGGCCAAAATGCGATCGTACAAGGATGTATCGATCCGGCAAAAACTGCAAACGATTGTGATGGCCACGTCCGCCGCGGCCTTGCTCGTTGCCTCCGTCGTGTTTACGTTATTCGACCGGTCCACTTTCCTGCACGCAAAAACGCAGGACCTCAGCGTTGCGGCCAGCATGGTTGGATCGAACAGCACGGCGGCGCTGAGCTTCAATGATGCGCAATCAGCCGAGGAAATTCTATCGGCCCTGCAGGCCAAACAGAATGTGATCCACGCGTGCATCTACGGCAAGGACGGCAAAGTTTTCGCCAGTTATAGCCGCGAAGTAGAGCCGCACGATTTCTCCCCTCCCCCCATGCAAGCACAATTCACTGCTGTACTAAATAACCACATGGTACTATTTCAACCGATTACACTGAATGGAAAATCCATCGGCACCATCTACCTTGAGGCAGACCTGAAAGACCTCACCACGCGTTTCACCCGCTTCCTGGAAATCGATTTACTGGTCCTGGCGGCTTCCCTGGCAGTCGCTTTCCTATTGTCGACACGTCTTCAGCGGGTGATCTCGGGTCCCATTGGCGAGCTGGCGGATACGGCGTTGTCGGTTTCCACACAGGAAAACTATTCCATCCGCGCGAGAAAAAGAGGCAATGACGAGATCGGTCTGCTCATCGAGCAGTTCAACAGCATGCTCGATCGCATCCAGCAAAGAGATATCGCCTTGCAGGAAGCTCAAAACGCTTTGGAGGACAGAGTCGTTGAGAGGACCTCGTATCTGAATGCGCTCATTGAAAACAGCCCGCTGGCCATCCTGGTTTTAGACCCGCAGCAGAAAGTTCAGATGTATAACCCGGCCTTCGAAAATTTATTTCAATCCGCGCACAAAGAGGATATCGGGAAACCTGTCGCCGAACTTTTTCCGAACGAGAAAGCGTTGCCTGAAACGACCGCAACATGCGAAGGGTTATCCAAGGAAACTCGGGTCTGCCTGATTACCCGTCGAAAGCGTAAAGACGGCAGCTATATCGACGTGGAGCTTTATCTGGTGCCCTTGACTGTGAAGGGAAGAGTCCTCGGCTCGCTGGGCATCTACCAGGATGTGACCGAGCGGCGAGTGATGGAGAAACAGGTGCGAATGGGACAAAAAATGGAGGCTGTCGGCCGGCTTTCCGGAGGAATCGCTCACGACTTCAACAATCTTCTCGGGGTGATCCTCGGATACATCCAGGTCATAAAGAGAAGCCTGGTCCCCGGGAATTCTTTGTACGAATACGCCGAGGAAATTGAAAAAGCCAGCCAACGCGCCGTGGGATTGACCCGGCAACTCCTGGCGTTCAGCCGTCAACAGGTTCTGGAACCGGTGGTTTTGAACCTGAACAAGCTGGTCTCCGAAATGGAAAAAATGCTGCCTCGTTTGATAGGAGAAGACATCGAATTGGGTTTAATCCTTGATCCAGCCATCAGCCTGGTCAAGGTGGATCCGGGGCAGGTGGAACAGGTGCTCATGAACCTGGCCGTGAACGCGCGCGATGCCATGCCGGACGGGGGTAAATTGACAATTCAGACGGGCGACGCGGAACTCGATGTGGCTTATGCGAGGGAACATCCGGGCGCGATCCCGGGCAAATATGTGATGTTGGCCGTCAAGGATACCGGCACGGGGATAGATCCGGAAATTCAGGCCCAAATTTTTGAGCCCTTCTTCACCACCAAGGGTCGAGACAAAGGAACGGGGCTGGGCCTTGCCACGGTTTATGGAATCGTGAAGCAAAGCAATGGGTACATCGCCGTGGATTCCGAGCCGGGCAAAGGGTCCCTCTTCACAGTTTACTTCCCGCGCATCGATCAACTTGCCCCAGCCGTGACAGCGAGCGCTCCAGAACCTCTGACCAGCCGAGGGTCCGAGACCATCTTATTGGTGGAAGATGCCGAACCATTGCGGGTGCTGGCGCATTTATTTCTGAAGGAAAACGGGTATCAAGTTCTGACGGCCGCGGACGGATCGCTAGCTCTGCAGGTAGCCGCGGAATTCGCCGGACCCATTCATGTGCTGCTCACGGACGTAGTGATGCCCGGAATGAACGGGCGCGTCCTGGCGGAACGCCTTTCTCCCAGCCATCCCGGCATGAAAATCCTTTATATGTCCGGATACACGGACAGCTTTATCGCCGGGCACGGAGTCCTTGAGCCGGGCACGCACCTGCTGCGCAAACCTTTCACGGAGGAAGTGTTGCTGCGCAAAATCCGCGAGTTGCTGGATGGGGCGAGTGACGCCAGGAAAACTGAAAGTATGGCCGAGGCCGAATCTTAGGTAAGTACCGGACTTGACGGCAAATTGAAAAGACAGGAGACGATCGCGCCATGCATAAACTGTTGATCATCGATGACGAAGCGCCCATGCGGCGTCTAATGCGAATTAATCTCGAGGATCGCTACAAAATCGTCGATACCGGAGATCCGGAACTCGCGCTGGAAGCGGCCCTGCAGAGCAAACCGAACGTCATATTGCTGGATTTGAGAATGCCTAATTATTCCGGCTTCGAGCTTTGCAGGACATTCAAATCCATTACCTCCACGCAATTAATTCCCATCATCATCGTGACCGGAGAAGCCGGGGCCAGCACAAAATCATACTGCGAGGAACTTGGCGCCGCGGCGTACTTCGAGAAACCCATCGACTTTCAAGCTTTGCGAGACCGATTGGAAAAAGTGCTGGATGCCGCTCATCCCGAAAGACGGGGTGAAGTGCGCATTACCCTCCGGGTCATGGTCAATCTGCGAGGGGCCGACCGCCTCGGAAAACCTTTCGAAGAGCTGTGCGGCAC
This sequence comes from Acidobacteriota bacterium, assembly GCA_003161495.1. Lineage (GTDB taxonomy): Bacteria > Acidobacteriota > Terriglobia > Acidiferrales > UBA7541 > Palsa-360. The sequence continues at coordinate 8,706 of PMOP01000386.1, forward strand.
GGACAACGTCAGTAAAAGCACGTTCTTCGGTTCCTGCAACGCTGCCCTGAAGAAAGGCGACGAGGTTGCGGTATCGATTGTTACCGGAGGGAGGAAGTTCCTGGGAATGGCGCGCGTAACCAGGTGCGAGGAGAGCAACCCGATTCGCCCGCGTTACGCGTTCCGGTTTGTCCAGGAAGATGTGAATTGGATCCTGCACTAGAAATCCGGGCGCAGGTGGCCGGCGGAAGCGATTGGCGCCAGCCAAATCCTCGCCCGGAGCCGTAACGCCCGTACCTGTAAAAATCCCGAAATTTGTGTTTCGCTTTATATTCGCCTGCGATATAATTCCCGGCCATGCGGACCTCCGTGATCAAAAAACTTGTCTGGCTCCTGTTCTACTCCCTGCCCCTGATTGCGTTCGCCGCGAATTTCACGGAGCCCCGCGCCGAGGTTGTATCTGCCCCAAGCGCGCAGAGTTTTGCACTGCCAGTGAACGTGACGATTTATAAGAGCCACCGGCTGCAACTCGAAAGCCTCTCCCGCATTCCGCGCAATCCTCTCAAGTTGCTGAGCGACAAACCTGCGGCCGAGGACGTGAAAGCCTATGTCCGGACCCAAGCCATGGAATATGGAGTCAACCCGAGACTGGCCCTCTGGATCGTGAAGCACGAATCTCAATTTAATCCGCATGCGAAGGGCGACGGAGAGGCCAGCCGCGGGCTTTGGCAAATTTCAAGGATTTATCATCCCGAGGTGTCTGACGCGGTGGCATTTAGCGTCGCTTCGAGCACCGAATGGAGCCTGGGGCGGATTCGTTCGGGGAAGGCAAATGAATGGTCCACATACCGGTTTTGCAGGACCCTGTATGAAGATTGCCCATTTTAGGCGCGCAGCACCCCGCGAAATGGGGCTATATGCGGCCTTCGGGCGCCCCTGGATTTCACCCAAGTAAGCCAATAACCCTTCCAACACAATAAACTTCCGTACTACAGCCAGGGTTGCTCCTTTTCTGCATGATCACTATGTGGGATCCCCCTTGTCGGGGCCCTATATTCAGCCGCAGGAGAGTCCAAGTGAAACGCAAGTGGATTTCGCGCCTTGGCGACATAAATAAAGAATTGCTCTTGATCCTTTCGATCATAGCCGCCGCGGGAGTCGTCAATTTCTTCGTCGCGGGCCAGCGGCTGGTTCTGACCTTCTATAACCTGCCGACACTCATGGCTGCCTACTATTTTGGCCGCCGTCGCGCCATGGCAGCTGCAATGGCATCGATTCTGTTTGTCGTATGGATGAACCTGATGAACCCGACCGCCTTGGGTGGAACTATTGAGTGGAAGACCCAAGGACTCCTAGCATGGTCGGACCTGGCCGTCTGGGCGGGTTTCCTGCTGATTTCAGCATATGCGACCGGGAGCCTGTACGAACTGGGTGAGCGCAGGCTGAGCGAGCTGCGGGAGACTTACTACGGCGTGCTGCAAATCCTGAATCAATTCATCGGGAACGATAAATTCACGCAGAACCACTCGTACCGGGTGTCGGTGTACGCCACGACCCTTGCCGCGGAGATGCGGCTGCCGGAACAGCAGATCGAGGACGTGCGAGCTGCTGCGTTGCTGCACGATATCGGAAAACTGGAAATCAGCCGCGACATTCTCTACAAAGCGGCGCGCCTCGACGCGGACGAAACCGAAGAAATGAAGTCCCACGTCGAAAGAGGCGTCAAGATCCTCAATCCGGTGGGCGGCTCGCTTCGCCGCATTTTGCCGATCATCCTCGCGCATCACGATAAATTTGACGGCTCGGGCCACCACCCGGCGAAGGGCGAGGAAATTCCTATTGAAGCCCGAATCATCGCTGTCGCCGACGCCTTCGACGCCATGATCAGCGATCGCCCGTACCGCAAGGGGATGACGCCACTCGAGGGACGCAACGCCATCATTAAGAGCGTGGGGTCCGATTTCGATCCCAACGTGGTCAAGGCGTTTGAGTCGGCCTTCCGTAAACAGAAATTGGAAATTCCTGAAGTTTTGGTTTGAGACCGCCGAAAATTTCAGCGGCCCGTCCTTGCTTATCTTCCAGGCCATAGGCGGAAAAAAATCCACGAAAAACGGCTGTGCCGTTTTTCGTGGATGGTTACGAGTACTCGCCGAAGTCCCAGGGACGATCCCGCATTTTCGCGGACTTCCCTACCAGGTAAATTTCAACGCGAATTGAATCTCCCGCGGAGTAGTGTTCATCAACGTAATCGCCCCTGCATTCGCGGGAATGGATCCGTCAGGATTCAGGATCACGCGATTATCATTCGGAGATTGAAAATTCGGGTGATTAATGATGTTGAAGAATTCCGCCCGAAATTGCGCTTTCAGCGCCTCCCGGATCTGCATATTCTTGAATAAGGAGAAATCCAAGTCCACGAGCCCGGGACCGATCACCGAGTTTCGCCCAGCATTGCCGAGGCTATTAATCGGGTTGGGAACGGTGAAGCACGAGATATTCACGTAGGCGCTGGGGTTTTGCGCATTTATGGGATTCTTGCAGGCAGGGCTATTGACCTTGTCAGGGTAGGAGTATGGATCAGTGTTGTTCTGTCCCAGTTGATCACCGCTAAGTAAAACCGTAAACGGTGAGCCCGATTGAACTGACAATATGCTCCCAGTTTCCCACCCTCCCAGGATCATCCTCTCGGGACGCCCGAACGACGCTGGCGTGGGTATGTTCCAATCATAATTTATGGTCAATACGTGGCGTTGATCCTGATCGGACAAGCCGCGCCGGCACGCTTCGCAGAACCAAAGCAGGCTCGAAATGGAATTGCGGAAGGGGTCCGAGGCGACCGATCCGCCACCATCATCCATATTCTTGGAAAAGGTGTAAGACCCCTCAACTTGGAAGCCGTGGGCCATTTCCTTCTTCACCTGGACCTGAAGTCCATTGTAGGAGTAGCTTCCATCCCAAAGAGCCATTTGAGTGCGCCCCATGTATTGATTGACGACGGGCCAGGGGCATCCGGTGGAGGATGGGGTCGAGCCGTCCACGCAAGTGCCCGACACTGGCACGGGAGAAGTGTTTGGAACCGGCCAAGTGAGGGGGCCCGACGTAGGCATTGAGGTTCCAGTGACCGGATATACCATGTTCACGTCGTCCGCCTGAAATCTCATGTGTTTGCCGCGTGCGCCGACATACCCCAATATGATGGAGGTATTGGGAAGGATCTCGCGCTGGATGTTGAAATTCCACTGCATGACGTAGTTCCGGCGAGGATTGAAATCCATGACGTAATTGCGCCCGCTCTGGTTGCTCAGAGCCTGGCCATAGACGCCGCAGGGAGTGGAACATCCGAGTTGCATCGCTCCGCCCGCTGTCGAGGCTTGGCCCGAGCTTGCTCCTACGTCGAAGGGAACCGAACCATCAACGCCGCTCCCCATCTCCACGGGCAAGGGCAGTACGTCAAAAATGCCGAAGCCCCCCGCTACCGAAGTCTTGCCGGTACCAAATGGGTCCCAGGCGAAGCCAACGCGAGGCTCAAAGTTCCTTTTCGTGGGATTGTTAATATACGGGCTTCCTACGAAGATCTCAGCTTGACCCGGACCAGGAGTCCCAACAACGGGTTGCAGATCGTTCAATACCGGTGTAACGCTCCGAAGATTTGCAAGCTTCCCCGCTTCTTCGGTAATAATGCTTGCCATCTCGTAGCGCAAGCCGATGTTCACGCTCAGATTCGATCGGACATGATAATCATCCTGAAAGTACGCTCCGAAAATCGTCTGCCGGACTCCCCGGCCAGTCACGAGTCCCGGAACGTCGGCATTTACCGCAGCCCTGTCGTTGGTCAGAAAATCATACAAGCTGTTGAAAATGAGCTGCCCACCGGGAAAATCCGCGCCAAAAGTATTTCCCCGAAGCCGCTCGATGTTGGCGCCGAACTTTAGCGAATGCTTTCCCTTTGTAAGAAACAAGTTGTCGTACGCCTGAATTGAATTCCAATGGAACTTGAAGGGTGCTTGCACATCCAGACCTCCGGGGTACCCTGCAAGCCCATCCGAATTGATCGTAATATTTCCAATTGTGGTTCCCGGTATGAAACCCAGCGACGTATCACCAGCGGCCGGATTGATCGCCGTCGCGCCGGATGGAGATTCCACATTGTCACGATTGAAGCCGACGCGAATCGAATTCAGCAGGGAGGTTGTGAAAACATGGTTTTCCTCGATCGCTACGGTCTGGCGAAACATGGGGTTGTGAATAAGCAGGGAATTGTACTGATCGGGAATACTCTGCGACGCCTTATCAAATAGGTAGGTGGCAAAAATTCGGTCTTTCGCTGAGAACGTATGGTCGGCGCGGATGATGAAAAAATCCTCCGCCGTCCTTTGCATTTGCGTGAAGGCGAACTGCGCAGAATTAACCCCAGGAACGTCGCCTGAAGTGGCCTTGGGGATCAGCCCTGTTGCCAGGAATTTTGCGGTATTGGGGTCTATTGATACCTTGCACTGACCTGGGTCGCCTGCAATCGGGGCACACAGGGGGAAGTTGACTGGATCCGGAGCCATGTTGAGGGTTCCGTTCAGCGCATCAGTGGAGAGCACGTTGGAAACAGTTGTGATACCCAGCGCTTGCCTGACACCTTCATAGTCGCCGAAAATGAAGGTGTTGTCCTTCTTGATGGGCCCGCCGGCCGATGCCCCGAATTGATTGCGACGAAAGGGCGGCTTTGGGTTCCCCTGTTCGTTGTCGATGAAGCTGTCCGCGTCCAGCGCTGCGTTGCGAAGGAATTCGTACGCGCTGCCGTGAAAATCATTGGTTCCTGCTTTCGTGGTCGCGGTGATCACGCCGCCAGACGTTCGCCCGTATTCGGCAGAGTAGTTGGTTGTCAGAACCGCGAACTCGGCAACTGCGTCAGTCCCCAGATTTCCGCCAAGCACGCTACCCGGGCCCGCGTTGGAATAGTCATTGATATTGACGCCGTCCAAAAGGTAATTGTTCTGCTGCGGCCGGCCGCCTGAAATCGTCAGTTCGAGCCCCAGGCCGCGCTTAACGCGGTCACCTGCGGTAATCGGAGGTTGATCTTGAGACTGATGTACGCCGGGCTGCAAAGTCGCTAAGTCAGTCCAGGAACGCCCGTTCAGTGGAAGTTCCTGAACCGCCCTCCCTTCGACGAGGCCGCCGAGAGTCGCGTTGGCAAGGTTCACAGTGGGAGCTTCGGCCGTGACAGTGACCTGTTCGTTCACGCCTCCAACTTGCAGCGTCAAATTCAGGATTAATTCCTGGCCAACGGTCAACGTAACCCCTTTGCGAATCAGGGTCGAAAAACCCTTCGCGGAAGCGGAAATCTCGTAGTTGCCCGGCTGCAAGTTCGGCACGCTGAACGTGCCTTCTCCTTTTGTGGTCGTACGAGTGGCAATTCCTGTTTCCACATTAGTGATGGCAAGGTCGACGCCGGCCATTTTGGAGCCACTGGGATCCGTCACCGCGCCTGAGATAGAAGCTCCCACGACTTGAGCGGAAACCTGCGTGGGAAGAAAAAAGCTGAGTAGAAGTGCAAGGGAAAGTGCGATTCGCACACACGTATTCTTGAACTCTGAATGAGGCATGATTTCTAAACTCCTTTCAAGTTTTCAAACCCACCCCGGCGCGGGCCTTGCTCCGAACTTGTATAACTAGGAAGATAAATCTGCGACATTGTGATACTAAAGTAAGTGATTGGGTGTCAAGGCAAAACTGAGGCGCGCCGGGAGATTATCGGCTGAGGTTTCTGTCACAAATGGCCGGCGAATCGACTCTGAGTCGCGCCAAGGGGCCGGCAGATCCGATGCGGGGCGCGGGAGAGACGGAAATTTATTTCTGTCTCTCCCGCGAATTCGCCTTAATCCCGGGGCTGTACGCGAACCAGGTAACCATTATAGTCAACATACCAAACGGTTACTGGTTTCGTGGAACTGTCAATGTACGTGCGGCGATCGTAGGTGAACGGTTCGGGCATTTCATATACCGCCCAGCCACCTGTCTTCTGGTTGTATCGCACCATTTGCCGCCCGTGGAGAACGCCGCCCCAAACTTCGCCGTTCGCGTCGGGCTGCGCTTCGTAGAAGTCCGTGTACGGGCTGGGAGCGATTGGCGGAATGTGCTCTTCGATTAGACCCGTCTTGGCATTCAGTTCGATGAGGGCGCCATCGCCGCCGCCGAACCAGGGATTGTCGTACGGATCGAACCCGCCGCGCTTGCCGGTCATCATGTGCACGCCGGAATTCTGGTTCATCCACTGCCCCGTACTCAGGTCCATTCGCTCGATCGTGTTTCCCCAAGCCGGCAGCCCGCCTCCTCCGTAATATTTTCCATCGGCGGAAATGAGATTGTCATAGCTGAAGCTCACCTGAAGCGGGAAGCGTTGAATTACTTTGCCCGTTTCCGGATCGATTTTTCGCACGTTGAAGTCGCGGCTGTCCCAGACGTAGCCGTCCGGAGTCATGGAGAAATTGCCGAAGCCGGGGGCATTCAGAGGCACCGCGTCCTCAATGTGCACCTGCGTCACTTTTCCGGTGGCGGTGTCGAGCCTGTTGAGATTGTGGCTCCAGTTTTCCGAAAACCACGGGACATCATTTTTATCGATCCGCACCGCGTGCGTTCCGGGCATGCCCTTTGGCGTGAGTGGAATCGTGTACTCGGTCACGATCCCGGTCTTGGGATCGATCTTTCCGACAACGTCGGTCTTGTGGCTGGTGAACCAGAGTATGCCCTTGGAGTCGCCTTGCACGTCATGCAGGGCCAGCAGCGACTGCGGCAATTCGTACTCGGTGACGATGACGTGCGTGTCGCCGCCACGCGGCCGCGGGAACACGCGGAGCGGCTGGTCTTGCGCATCGGGTCCGCGCACACGCGTCAGGAACTTCACCAGCGTCTGAACTTCCTCAGGCGAAGTGCCGTCGCGGCGGGTGACCGAATTGTTTCCACCGCCGGTCGTCGTCGTTCCCTTGATGCGGATCACGAGCGAGGTGCCGGAATATTGCGTCATGCGATCGACAATCAGACCCCAACTGTGCTCATCGTAGCGGTTGCGGAAAATCTGGTTCCAGGAGTGGCAGGCGGAGCAATTCTTTTGCAGTGTCGCTTTCTCTTCCGCTGTGCCCGGCATATTCCAGAGCAGTTCGGCACCGCTCAGCTGCCGCTCAATGTCCGGCGTGGCCGGCAAAGCATCGCTATCGGAAACCCTTTCCAGAACAATGTCATCCAGCTTGGAAGCGCCATCGATATGGATGGAATTTACGACGTAGGGCTTGAACAGCAGCGGAGTCGGAATTCGCAACGTGTAGTCGCCGGTTTGCATCTTGGGAAATTCGTAGCGCCCTTGCGGATCGGTATACACCGTCGTGCGGACGCCGTTCGGCGCGATAAGCTGCACGCCCACGCCTTCCGGCGAATCGCCGCTCGGAATCTTCACTACTCCCGTGACGCCGCCAGACAAACCGTTTTGCACCGGCCACTTTTGCGTCGCGGCGCGATACCACGGATTCGGCCCCGGATTTTCTCCCTCGACGCAGCACTTCCCTTCCTTGATGTAGGTGATGAGGTCGGCCACATCGGCATCCTTCAAAGTGGTGCCGAACGACGGCATCCCAGGCCCGCCTTCCTTGATTTTCGCGGCCACGTTTTCATCCGTCACGGGATCGCCGGACATCAATTGCGAGTGCTTGTAAAGCTCCTTCAGATAAGGGCCGGTCTTCGCGTACTGGTTGTGGCACATCCAGCATTTATAAAAATAAATATTTTCGCCGCGCCCCGCGCCACTGTCGGCGATCACCTTATAAGTATCCAGCCTGCCCGAGCGCTGGTATTCGTCCGTGTGCATCACATTTCCGGAGCCGGATGCTGCCTGAGCCTGCGGAGGCGCCGCCTGAGACCGGCTGGCATTTCCCACGACGAGCAGTGCTAGCACGATGGTGACAGCGGCCAGAATGGTGACGCGAGTACGAAGGGTGCTTTGATTTCTCATGATGTCCTCTAATGTGGGCAATCGCTCGTTCAGGCGGAGTACTCCGCCATCGTAGAACGCAGCAATTAGCTATAGTTCATAAATCGGGAACTGTCAAAATATTTTCGCTCGCCCGGTGACATCGCGACGGATCAGTGGGAACAAACTCGTTTATAGCGACACACGAAAGAAATTTTATTTTTGCTATGGAAATTGGCGGAAGGCCCGGCACCGGGCGCCGGCCGAGCCCGAAGTCTGGCGCGGCCGGCATCCGACGCGTTCCCTAGTCGCATCGTTAATTGTGGGAGTTATCCAGTTGTGCGTTTTCGTTTCCAGGAGAAATCTTTGAAGCGGTTTCCACTACCTTGAGTTTTGGAACGGGCCGCTGCCACAGGACACGAGCGTCCGGGGCATCGTTCGGATACGCCTCGGTTGATTCTTGGCCGGCGGGTTCCAGGATGACATCCACTCGGCGATTGTAAGCCAGCCAGGTTGCCTTCTTTTTGTTTTTCATCCATGCAGGCTGGGCCTGCGGATCCTGCGATTGCAGATTCATCACTTGTTTTTCATTCAGTTGTGAATTTTTTCCTTCGGCGCGGGTCTCAATTTGTTCCGCGGGGATTCCCTGGGAAACCAGGTAATTCTTCGCGGCTTCTGCGCGCCTTTCGCTGAGCGCCTGGTTATATTTCTTTGGACCTCGGACATCGGCATGACCGACAACCATCAGCTTGTTCTGTTGTGCATATTGTTCGTTATCCTTAAACGTGGCTGCGGCCTTGCCCAGAATGTTTTTTTGGCTGGATACGAGGCCTACTTTGGGATGGCGGCGTTCAGGATAGGCTGTGGGGTAAAAGAGGCTGGCAAGCGTAACCGCCGGCGCGGGATCAATGGAGCCGACGACGTGCAATATTGCGGTGCGAGTCGCGGTACCGCCGCAGGCATTGGCCGCGGTCATCGTATAGGTCACGTCTCGATTCACAGAACCAGTCCCGCTTCGATCCGGCACGGCTTCAATGTTGCTGCTCCCGCTGGTTGCGACATTGCCAAGCGGCTGGATCGTGACTTGATTCGCATTGGACGCCGACCAATTCAGTGTGGCCGAATCCTGCTCGACCACTTTGTCACCAACCTTGTGATAGCGAACCTGCGGCTGGCTTAATGCGAGTGTCGCCGTCGGCTGGGCGTTCACATTCACGGTTACGGTCCGCTCCGCGGTGCCACCGGGGCCTTTTGCAGTTAGCTGATAGGTAATTGGATGCGTCGGGCTCACGCTTTGCTCGCCGCTGGACGCGACATTTCCCACGTTGGAAATCGCCGTGTCCACTGCATCGGCTGACTTCCAGCTCAGTTGTGTGGACTGCCCGCAATCTACCTGATTTCCTTTAGCGGCAAGTTCCGCTGTTGGCGCAGCAACGGGGACTATGGCGCTGGCTAGGCCGGCCTCGAACCGCGGCTCGGGACCAAGTTTCAGTCCGCGTTTGAAGTCTTTCGTCTTCGTCGCCCCATTATGATTCAGGTCGACGATCACACGCTCACCGGCCTTTACGGCTACCGGCCCGGACCACACGGTTTGCCCCTTCTCCGTGGCCGTCAACTGGTAGCTGCCAGGCTTTACCAGCAGCCATTGGTGCCAGATAAAGTTGTTGTCGAATTCATCGACGTGGCCGACGAAGTACGCGGGCGTCGTGCCATTGAGCAGCACTGCAGCGCGCGGATGGCCCTTTAATTCAATATCGCCGAAGGGTCCGCTTACCTTGTCGCCCGAAGCCTGGAGCGCGACGTCCAGGTCGGCTGTTTTGCCCGCGGCAATATCCACATTTTTCGTTTGGGGTGTGTACCCGTAATTGTCGACGCCGATGCTATGGGTTCCGGCGCTCAATTCCATGGTCTGGCTGCCGTCGCGGATCGCTTTTCCATCCACGAAGACATACGCTTGTTTTGGGCTGACACGAATTTTCAATTTACCGGTTGCCTGGCCGCTCTGAGCAAACGCGGGGGCGATGCCCAGGGCCAGGAGGGACGCAACGACCAACGAAAACCTTAAGGGGATGATCCTCTTCATGACTCCGTTCTCCTTTTCTGAAATCAATCGATTTGCCATTCGGCAATTGGGCCTTTCGAGGACAATATCGCCAAACGATATACCGGGAAACAGGATGCCCCGGGGCTTTCGCAGGCCGGAGGACCCTGAACTTGAATAAATATATCGCCTCACGATATAAAAAACAAGAACTATCCCCATGGCGGGCAGGCGGGAAACCTTCCCCGCCTGCCGATTTACCGACGCCCTTCATTTATCTTTGATGCCGGGGAAGCGGGCCGGATTCAGGGCCGCCCCCTTTCGCGTCGCAAAATTTCCCCCGTGCAATCCCCCTGAAAAATCTGCAGACACATACGCTCGCGTCCATCGAAAGATGCTGCGCAGCGCGGCGGCAACCGGAAACGCGGACGAAACCAGAAAAGGTTTCGAAGGAAAATTATTCAGGTAATTTTCATGTGAAATTGCTATGCTGCACCGTCTACCGAACATGCGTTTGCACGTTACGGTTGGGTTCTGCTTTTCTGAAGCAGTGGCTGGAATTCGCTCCGGGGTGGCGTTGAGCCGGCGGAGGCGGGAGCGGGAGGAGATGAACTCCATGGGTCATTCGTTCGGTCTTATAGATTTTGCCTTGTCTGGCAGCTCGCGTAATGGCAGCCGAAGAGGTTCCCTCGTTTCGATCAGGCGTTTTTCCGTTCTAGCTCTGGGCTTGGCTATTTCGCTGCTCCTCCCTGTCTCAAAAGCTGCGGCACAAGCCGAATCTCCCGCTCCGAGTCAAGAATCCGATGTTCAACTCCTGGTACCAACAGGACCGGGACAGGCAACGCCGCCTACGACCGTGACCCTGCAGGATGCGCTCGAGCGCGCGCGGAAACTCGATCCAACGCTGCTGGGCGCCATGTCCGACGCGAAAAGCGCGCGGGAAGACCGTGTCCAGGCCAGAAATGGCATGCTGCCGACGATTACCGGAACCTCGCAATATTTAAACACACAGGGAAATGGAATCACGCCCGACGGCAGATACGTCACCAACGACGGAATTCACGTCTATCGCGATTGGGCCATACTGCATCAGGACCTCTCTCCCGGGACCATGATGGGAACGGCTTACAACCGCGCCAAAGCTGCCGAAGCGTTGGCCAATGCCAAGGCCGAGATCGCGCGCCGCGGCCTGGCCGTGACCATAACGAAGAACTATTACGCCATGGTGGTCGCGCAGCGCAAGTACGCGACCGCGCAGGCGGGCCTGGACCAATCCAGGCACTTTATGGACATCACGCAGGATTTGGAGCACCAGGGACAAGCTCCTCACAGCGATGCTTTAAAGGCGGAAATCCAGTATCGAATCCAAAAGCAGGCTTTCGACGAAGCCAAGTTTTCCATGGAAGATACGCGCCTCGGCTTGGCCGTAATTCTCTTCCCCGACTTCAATGAGAATTTCACCGTCGTGGATGATCTTGACTCGGCTCCAGCATTGCCGCCGTTCCCTGAAATTCAAGAGATGGCCGCAAAGCAAAATCCCGACCTGCGCGTTGCCATGGAGACGGCTCGGGAAGCGGATTTTGACGTCAAGACGGCGCAGTTCGCATTTCTTCCCACGCTGACGATTGATACCGATTACGGTATCGAAGCGAATTGCTTTGGCTTGCACTGCACCCAGTCGGCGTTCGATACGCAAAAAACGGGAGTTCTTCCTAGTCTTGGTTATTTCCTTACGGCCAGCTTGAACGTGCCCATCTGGGATTGGGGAACCTTGCACAGCAAGCTGAAACAGGCGGAATATAAACAGCAGTCCGCCAAAGCGGCGCTGAGCCTGGCCACGCGGATGAACCTCAGCGAGCTCTACGCCACCTATGACGAGGCGATTGTTGCCCGCTCTGGCCTGGACGAATCGCGCCGCACAGCGGAACTTGCGGCGGAGAGCCTGCGCCTCACTGTTTTGCGTTATCAGGGTGGGGCTTCGCCCGCAACCGAAGTGGTGGATGCGGAAACGGCACTGGTGACGGCGCGGAATGCGTATGCAGACGCGCAAGTGCGCTATCGTACGCTCCTGACGAATCTCCAGACATTTACAGGAAGTTTCTGATGAATGAAAAATTCAAAGGCAAGCAAAGGAATGGGAGCAAATTCATGTATTTTCCCTCGATGAACGGCAGGGCGCAGGCTCAACCAGGAGCCGGCCGGAAGATAAAGGCGGGCACAACGGTCCGCTCGTTATTGTTACTTACCGCTGCGGGCATCCTACTCTCAGGCTGCGGAACAAAAGAAGCGGCCGACGCAACGCCGACCGTGACGGTGCAAGTGGACGCCGCGGAAAAGGGGCCGATCCAGCGCAAGGTGGTTACGGACGCGGTCCTGTATCCCCGCGATCAAGCGGCGATTGTTCCCAGGGTCGTGTCCTCGATCAAGAAATGGTATGTGGACAAAGGCAGCTACGTAAAAGCCGGGCAGTTGTTGGGGGAGCTGGAAAGCCAGGACTTGATCGGAGCCGCGATGAAGAGCCAGGGCGGCTACGCGCAGGCTGAAGTGACTTACCAGATGCAGATTCAGAAAAGCGCGCAGGACTTGAAGTTCGCCAAACAATCTTTGGATTCGGCGCAGAAGTTATACGATGGCCGCGCGGCGCTGTACAAGGAAGGCGCGGTTTCGGCGAAGGATCTTGACGACGCTTCCGTCGCCTTGTCTTCCGCGAAAAATACATACGACCTCTCGCAAAAGCAATATGACCTGAAGGTCGCCGAGGGCGCGATGACCGCGGCAAAAGGCGACACGGAAAACGCCAACGCGCAGCTGAGCTACGCCAAGATTGTTAGTCCGATCGAAGGGATTGTTACCGACCGTCCCTACTATCCCGGTGAAACTCCCGCAACCGGCACTCCCATCATCACGGTCATGGACCTTTCCCAAATCGTCGCCCGGGCGCACATTGCCCAGTCGGAAGCGGCAAGCCTGAAAGTGGGAAACCCCGCGACCATCACGATTCCCGGGCAATTGACGGTGGTGAAAGGCAAAATCGCGCTGGTGAGTCCCGCGGTGGACCCAAATAGCACCACCGTGGAAGTTTGGGTGCAAGCCCCGAATCCGAAGGGCAGCCTGCGGCCCGGGAGCAGCGTGCGAGTTGCCATGGTTGCGCAAACCGTGCCCGATGCTGTTGTGATCCCCCAGGCGGCCCTTTTGACTACGCCGGACGGGCTGAGCACGGTCATCGTTCTGGATAGCGACAACGCGCCGAGCAAGAAAAAAGTAAAGGTCGGCATCAAAGATTCCGAGGCTAAAACTGTGCAAGTAACCGACGGCCTGCAGGGCGGGGAGCGCGTGGTCACCGTCGGGGCGTTCGAGCTTGCCAATGAGGACGATCCGGTCCTGGCGAAAACCAAGATTCAGGTGCAGGCGCCGAAAATGCCTGACGAGGATGAGGACGAGTAATGGTCACGGCCAACGATGCCAGACACATACGCAGATTTGATGAAGCAGCCGGACTGCGCGCGGCCTTCATTGTTCCTATCTCAATCACGGCTTTGCGACAGGTAGAATGCCATGCCCGATAAAAAATCCAGCCATTCCGCACCAATTGCTTCTCCGGAGTCGCGCTACTGGTTTTCCCGCCACTCCAAGTCGATCATCTTTTTGATTTTGACGCTGGCCGTGGTCGGAGTGTATGAAGCGCTCTCGCTCCCCATCGCGGTTTTCCCGGCCACCAATTTTCCGCGCATCATCGTGGGCGTGGATAACGGCGTGATGCCCATCGAGCAGATGGAAGTCACGATCACTCGCCCGCTGGAAAACGCCGTGAACAGCGTGCCGGGCCTCGAAGATGTGCGCTCGACGACCAGCCGGGGATCGGCCGAAATCGATTTGTCCTTCAACTGGAACGTGGACATGATCACCACGCTCCAGCTCGTGAATTCCGAAATCGCGCGCGTGCAAAGCACGCTGCCCACCACGGCGGCGATTGAAACGCACCGCCTCGATTTCGCGAGCTTTCCGATTATTGGCTACAGCCTGACGTCCGAAAAAATCCCGCAAACGCAGCTTTGGGAAATCGCCACGTATGACATGAAGCCTCGCTTGAACCGGCTGAACGGGGTCGCCACCGTCGTCGTTCAGGGAGGACAGACCCCGGAATTTCAGGTGACGCCCGATCCTTCCAAAATGCTGCGCGCTCACGTCACCGTGCAGGACATTCTGGATGCCGCCAATCACACGAACATTGTCGATTCGCCCGGCCTTCTGAGCCGCAACCACCAGTTGTTTCTTGGCTTAATCGATTCGCAGGTTCACAACGCGGATGACATCGGCAACATGGTCATCAAGAACGTGGGCGACGCTCCGGTTCGCGTGCATGACGTTGGCACGGT
>PMOP01000334.1:0-5122 GCA_003161495.1 Acidobacteriota bacterium
TATCCCACGGCGGAAGGCATGCGTCCCAGCAGCGCGGATACTTCCGAGCCGGCCTGCACGAAGCGGAAAATGTTGTCGATGAACAGCAACACATCGAGGCCTTCTTCATCGCGGAAATATTCCGCGACGGTCAGTCCGGTCAAGCCAACGCGTAGACGCGCGCCGGGCGGTTCGGTCATCTGCCCGTAGATTAGAGCGGCGCGCGACTTTTCCGAATTGCCGGGAACCACAACGCCCGATTCCTGCATTTCCAGCCACAGGTCGTTGCCCTCACGGGTGCGCTCGCCCACTCCGGCGAATACCGACACGCCGCCGTGCTTCATGGCCACGTTGTGAATCAGCTCTTGAATCAAAACCGTTTTGCCGACGCCCGCGCCGCCGAACAGGCCAATCTTTCCGCCCTTCAGGTACGGTTCGAACAGGTCCACGACCTTGATGCCGGTTTCGAACATTTCGAGTTCGGTGGACTGGTCCTCGAGCGACGGCGCTGGGCGGTGAATCGGATAGCGCTTCTCCGTCTGGACCGGCCCCAGGCCATCTACGGGCTCTCCCAGCACGTTCATCACGCGCCCCAGCGTTGCGCGGCCCACGGGCACAGCAATCGGCCCGCCGAGATCGACGCCCTTCATGCCGCGCACCACGCCTTCGGTGGCAGTCATGGCGACGGCGCGCACACGCCCTTCGCCAAGGTGCTGCGCGACTTCCGCCACGATGTTGATCGGCTCAGGGCCTTCAAAACCTTCGCTGGTGATATGCACCGCGTTATGAATTTCCGGCAGGTGGTGCTCGGGAAATTGCACGTCAATGACGGGTCCAATAACCTGGATGACGGTGCCGACGTTTCCTGTTTCGTGTTGCGCCATTTTTTTTTGGCTCCCTGGTGCGTGTATCGTGATTCGCGATCTGTGACTGGTGATGCATGGCCCGTCGCGAGTCACGGATCACGCCTTATTCTGCAGCCGCTGCTCCGCTGACTACTTCGATGATCTCGCGCGTGATCGCCGCTTGCCGAACTTTGTTCATGTGCAGCGTCAGCGCGTCGATTACATCCGAGGCGTTGCTCGTTGCCGATTCCATGGCCGTCATGCGCGCGGCGTGTTCCGCCGCGGAGCTTTCGGCGATCATGCGGAAAATTTGCATTTCGACGTAGCGCGGCACGAGCTTGCAGAAAATTTCAGCGGCGGGCTGCTCGTAAATGTAGTCGACCGCAGGGCTGGCGGATTCCGGCGCGACGCTTTTGTCGTGCCCGACAAGCGCCGAGCGGTCCAGGGGCAAAAGTTTTTCCACCCGCAGCGTCTGCATCATCACGTTCTTGAATTCGTTGTAAATCAGATAGACGGAATCGGCGCCGCCCGATTGATAAATTTTCATCACTTCGGCCGAAATCTCCCTGGCTTTTCCGAGATCGGCGCGCGAGGTTACGTCCACGTATTCGGCGGCAATTTTCCAGGAGCGTTTGCGGAACGCGTCGCGACCTTTTTTTGCGAGGGTAATGACTTCGATGGATTTGTCGCTTTTTTCGCGCAGAAATTCAAAAGCCTGCCGCAAAACGTTGGCGTTGAACGCGCCGGCTAATCCGCGCTCTCCGGAAGTGACCAGCACGAGTATCTTTTCTTCGGGACGCTGCGTCAGCAGCGGAAATTGTTCGGGATTTTCGATGCGCGACATCGCCGAGCGCAGAATTTCCCGAATGCCGCTCGCGTACGGACGCAGCGAAACGGCCGTCTCCTGAGCGCGACGCAACCTGGCCGCCGCGATAAATTTCATCGCGCGGGTAATCTGCTGCGTATTCTTCACCGAACGAATCCGCCGCCGGAAATCGAGAAGTGTGGGCATTAAATGGGTTCCGTTACCGGATTAAGCGCGGGCCGCCGCCGCGCCAGCCTGGAATTGCTCCTTGTATTCGCCGATCGCGCGCTTCAGGTCCGCGCGCGCCTCGTCGGTAATCTGTTTTTTCTGGGCGATCTGTACGAGCAGCGAGCTGTAGCGAGTGCGCACAAACTCGATCAGCCCTTTCTCGAAGCGTTGAATGTCCGCGACAGCGACATCGTCGGTCAGGCCGCTGGTTCCCGCGAAAATCACGAGGACCTGTTCTTCCACGGCAAGCGGCGAAAATTGCCCCTGCTTCAGGATTTCGGTCAGTCGTTGGCCGCGTGCAAGCTGCGCCTGCGTCGCTTTGTCGAGCTGGTCGGAGCCGAATTGCGCGAAAGCCGCCAGTTCGCGGTATTGCGCAAGATCCAGCCGCAACGAGCCGGCCACCTGCCGCACCGCTTTAATCTGCGCATTGCCGCCGACGCGGCTCACGGAAAGGCCGACGTTGATCGCTGGGCGAATGCCGCTGTTGAACAAATCCGCTTCGAGATAAATTTGTCCGTCGGTAATTGAAATCACGTTGGTCGGAATGTAGGCTGAGACGTCGCCCGCTTGCGTTTCGATCACGGGCAGCGCGGTCAGCGAGCCCGCGCCCAATTTGTCGTTCAGCTTCGCGGCGCGTTCCAACAAGCGCGAGTGGAGATAAAACACGTCGCCCGGAAACGCTTCGCGCCCGGGAGGACGCCGCAGGAGCAGCGAAATTTCGCGATAGGCCTGCGCGTGCTTGGAAAGATCGTCGTAAAAGCAGACGGCGTGCCGCTTGGAATCCCGGAAAAATTCACCCATCGCGCAGGCCGCGTACGGAGCAATGTATTGCAATGTTGCCGGCTCGGTGGCCGACGCCGCGACGACAATCGTGTAGTCCATCGCGCCCGCATCCGTGAGAACTTTCACCATCTGCGCGATCGTCGAGCGCTTTTGTCCAATCGCGCAGTAGATGCAGATGACGTCGCCGCCCTTCTGATTCAGGATCGTGTCCAGAATGATGGCGGTTTTTCCCGTCTGGCGATCGCCGATGATCAGCTCGCGCTGTCCGCGGCCGATCGGAATCATCGAATCGATGGCTTTGATGCCGGTTTGCAGCGGCTCGCGCACCGGTTGCCGGTCCACGACGCCGGGCGCGATGCGCTCAATCGGAATGCGCTGGCTCGTGTAAATAGGTCCCTTGCCGTCCAGAGGAACACCCAGCGGATTGACCACGCGCCCCACCATCGCTTCGCCCACCGGCGCGGACATGATCGTGCCCGTGCGCTTGACCGTGTCGCCTTCCTGCACCAGCGTGTATTCGCCAAGGAGCACGGCGCCGACCTGGTCCTCTTCAAGGTTCAGCGCGATGCCGAACACATCGTGCGGAAACGCCAGCATCTCGCCGGACATCGCTTTTTCCAGGCCATACACGCGCGCAATGCCGTCGCCCACCGAGATGACCGTGCCGACTTCCTCGACGGCTACCGCCTGCTCGTAGTTGGCGATCTGCGCCTTGAGTATCTTTGTAATTTCATCCGCTTTGATCGATGCCATTCCCCACTCCTATTCCGAAATCATCCGTGCGCGCATGCGTTCGAGTTGCGTGCGCACCGAGCCGTCATAAATCGTCGATCCGATTTGCACGACGGAGCCGCCGATCAGGGCCGCATCCGTCGAGTACTGCGCCTGCACTTTTTCGCCGGTCAATTTCGCGAGGGCCGCGCCGAGTTCGGCGCGCTCTTGCGCAGTCAATTCCGTTGCCGAAGTAACCTTAGCCTGCGTAATTCCCTGGCGCGCATCCAGCAAACGGCTGAACGCTTCCTGGATTTCGATCAGCATCCCGGCGCGCCGCTGGTCCACAATCACAAACAGATAATTTCGCAGGGTGCGGCTCGCGCCCATCCGCGTGACGATCGCTTCGATCGCGGAATGCTTGGCCATGCGGGCGATCGAGGGGTTCGAGAGAAACGCCTGCAAATCCGGAGATTCGCGAACGAGCGCCGCGAAATCCGCAAGCTCCTGCTTCACCTGATCGGCCTGCTTCTTCTCGATTGCGACATCGACCAGCGCGCCCGCATACCGCTCCGCCAGCGCCTTCACTTCGCGCCCCTTCCGAGTTCGCCGAGAAACGACTGAAACATCCTCGCGCGAATTTCCGTGTTCATTTTGGAGCTGACCAGCGCCGCCGCGCGTTCCACGGCCATGGACGCCGCGATTTCGCGCACTTCATGCCTCGCGGCCCGCTCCGAAGCGGCAAGTTCGCCTCGCGCAGCCAGATTAATCTTTTCAATTTCCGCCAAACCCGAAGCGCGAAGGCGTTCGGATTCCGCTGCCCAATTGCGCCGCGCCTCCTCGCGCATTTCCGCTACATCCTGATCGAGGCGCGCGATCTTCGTTTCGACCACGCGCAACTCGCGATCGGCTTCCGCTTTCACGGCCGTAGCTTCCGTGATGCTCGCCGCGATTTCCCTGGCATTGCCGCGAAAGAAAGCGCCACCGTACTTGGCGGCCAGGTAGACGATGCCGCCAAACACGATCAGGAAATTGAGCCAGCGAAAAATCATGCCTGTGGGCGAATCGGCGGGATCGGGCTCTGCGCCTTCCGCTGCAAACACGGGAAGCGCCATGAAAAAGAAAATCAGGAGAGAGCTCGAGGCAAACGTGAGGAATCGCCGGCAGGATTTCATCGCGCACCCTTGCCCTGGGAGTTGCCCGGCCCGGAAGGGCTGCCCGCAAGAATGGCTTCGGCAATATCGTTCGCCAGATTATCTTTGGAGCGCTCCAGATCGGCGCGCGCCGCTTTCACGTCCGCGGCGATGCCCTTTTTAGCTTCCTGCAGCGCGGCCTGGGCGGTGGCTCGCGCGGTGTTGATGGTGGCCTGGCGCTCGTCCAAAGTGCGCCGCCGCTGGATTTCCTGCTCGGCAAATACTTCGGTGCGGGCTTTTTTCACTGTTTCGGCATAGGTGCGCTGCATTTCATTCGCAGCCACCCGGCTGGCTTCCGCTTCGGTGCGCGCGCCTTCCGCGCGCTTGCGGCGCTCCGAGAGCACGCGCTCCATGGGCCCGAAAAAACTCCAGCGCATGAATAAATAGAAAAGAAAAACGATAATGACCGTGGGAACAGCCGCCAGAAACAACTCGCCGAGTTGGTTAACGATCTCCACTGATTATGCAAAGGCACCCGACTGTGCCCGCCAAATGTCTTCTCCGGAATACCTGAGGTGCACACCCGCCCCTGCAGACGATTCCTGTATGAATAAAGGAGTGATTTTATAGCATCCGAG
>PMOP01000334.1:5200-8846 GCA_003161495.1 Acidobacteriota bacterium
GTTGGCTATCGTCGCTTGCTGCGTTCAAACGGAGCGCGCTAGAATGAATCGCGCGACGGGTTCGGTCCGTCCATTCCGAAGGGGCTTGCCGCGCCACCTTTTCTTTCGTGCGACACACTACAAGGAGATTTTGATGCCCGCGTTTGCCGGCGTGGATTTTCTCGATTTCGATTCTCTCCTGAATGATGAAGAGTTGCTGGCGCGAAAGACGGCGCGGCAGTTTGTCGACGAGAACGTCATTCCCATCATCGAAAAACACAATCGCGAAGGAACTTTTCCGATGGAGCTCGTGCCGAAGTTGGGCGAGCTGGGATTTTTTGGCGCAAGCCTCGAAGGATACGGCTGCGCGGGAATGTCCAATGTCGCCTACGGCCTGGTGACGCAGGAGTTGGAACGCGGGGACTCCGGCCTGCGCAGCTTCGTTTCCGTGCAAAGCGCGCTGGTGATGTATCCGATTCATTCCTACGGCTCGCCGGAGCAAAAAAATAAATGGCTGCCGCAATTGCAAAGCGGAAAAGCGGTGGGATGCTTCGGCCTTACCGAGCCGCAATTCGGTTCCAACCCCAGCGGGATGCTGACGCGCGCAGTGAAGAGTGGCGATCGCTACATCCTCAACGGCGAAAAAATGTGGATCACCAATGGATCGCTCGCCGACGTCGCCCTCATCTGGGCGAAATGCGAGGATGACAAGATTCGCGGCTTCCTCGTGGAAAAAGGCACGAAAGGCTTCAAAGCCTGGGATGTGCACGGAAAACTTTCGCTGCGCGCTTCCATCACTTCGGGCCTGGCCATGAACGATTGCGAAATTCCCGCCGAAAATGTTTTGCCGGGAGTGTCCGGATTGAAAGGCCCGCTCAGTTGCCTGACGCAGGCGCGCTACGGCATCGGCTGGGGAGCGATCGGCGCGGCGATGGCGTGCTACGACACGGCTTTGCAATACGCGAAAACGCGCAAGCAATTTCAGAACAAGCCGATCGCTTCGCACCAGCTCGTGCAGGACAAACTCGTCTTCATGATCACGGAAATTTCAAAAGCGCAGCTCCTGGCGCTGCACATCGGCAGGCGAAAAGATCAAGGCCGGGTCGATCCGACCCACATTTCCATGCTGAAGATGAACAACGTGTGGATGGCCATGGAAACAGCTCGCAAGGCGCGCGACATTCTGGGCGCCAACGGCATCGTCGACGACTACTGCATCATGCGCCACATGAACAATCTCGAATCGGTTTATACCTACGAGGGCACGCACGATATTCATCGCCTGGTCATCGGCGAACGCATTACGGGCATTCCCGCCTATTTTTGAGGAGGACATTCGATGTTTCGCAACAGCGGCGGCTCCGCGCACGTCCTTCCATTCCTCGCGCACGCGATTTTTCTTGCGGCTTTCCTTCTTGCCACGGTCGTCGCGCCCGCGGGGGCGCAGGGAAAACCGAAAGTCCGCACCATTACCGCGTTTATTCGCCTGGATCCCGGCCAATACAAGCAGCAGGTAACGGAAACTTTGACGACGTTGCGCAACGCCAAAGCCCGCTACGGTCTGGCCGGCTACGAAGTGCAAACCATTCGCATCACCACGCAACCGTTTCCGGAATATACAAAGGGCATGTCGAAAGAGGCGGCGATCGCTTTATTTCACGATCTCGACGCCATCGCCAAGCAGGAAAATTTTTCGCTCAGCATTGGCCCCGCTTTGCTGGATGAGAAGGACGATCCCGGACAAGCGGAACTTCTCCGCGAAATTTTGGGAGAGACCAGCAACATTTACGGCAGCGTGGTTGTCGCCGGAAGCGACGGCGTTCACTGGAAGGCGATTCACGAGGCCGCGGAGACCATAAAATATCTCGAGGACCACGGCGAGAAAGGCCTCGGCAATTTTCGCTTTGCGGCCATTGCCAATGTGCCTGACTACACGCCGTTTTATCCAGCTTCCTATCACCGGGGACTCGGGCGCCAATTTGCCATCGCGCTCGAATCCGCAAACGTGGTTGCCGGGGTGATGGCCGTGCAGCGCGACACGGAAGTCACACGCCAGGCATTGATTTCGGAATTGGGGAAGTACGCCTACTCCGTAGAAGACATCGCCAGCAAAATCGATCAGGACACCGGCTGGACGTATATGGGCCTCGATCTTTCCCCCGCGCCGATGAAATACGCCTCGATCGGCTCGGCGCTCGCGGGATTCACCGGCGGAAGATTCGGCACCAGCGGCACGCTGACCGCGGTGGGGACGATTACCTCCGCGTTGCGCGAAATTTCCGTGAAAAAAGTAGGCTATTCCGGCGTGATGCTGCCGGTCATGGAAGACATGCGCCTCGCGCAACTCTGGGGCGAAGGCGCGATTACCATGGACCAACTCCTCGCCTACTCCGCAGTCTGCGGCACGGGCCTCGACACGATTCCCCTCCCCGGAGACGTCACCACACAGCAACTGGAACGCATCATCGGCGACGTCGCCACCCTTTCCGCGAAATTATCGAAGCCACTCAGCGCGCGCCTGCTGCCGATAGCAGGCGCAAAGCCCGGCGACATGACCGCGTTCGATGATCCGAATTTGATAAACACGGTCATACAGCCTTTGCCGTAATAGAATAGTTAGAAGACTCACACCATGACTAAACGACTGCAAATACTTCTAAAGGAAAACGAATATCGGGAGATTCGGCGCGCGGCGCGGTCGTGCAACGTGTCAGTTGCAGACTGGGTCCGGCAGGCACTAGGTGTTAAACGCAGAAGTGGTTCCTCTGGCAATGTTACGAAGAAGCTTCAAGCCATACGCGCAGCGGCGCAGCTCAAATATCCAGCGGCAAACGTTGACGCCATGCTCTCAGAAATTGAAAGCGGATATCGCAGTGATTCGAGTCTTTGATTCTGGTCGGTTCAGATATCCCCTGATTCGGATAAAAAATCTTTAAACACAATCCAGACTGCGTTCCACTAGGAGTGGCGCGCCGGTTGGTTTAGGATAGGCTATGTCCTAGTCGTGCCGCGCGCGTAAACTGTGTCCGATCGCGCGCTTGATCCAAAAAAATTACCAGGGAACGGGAGCTGTGATGGAAATAGAGCTGAGTCTGGAATTCTTGCGCGTTGTCGAACAAGCGGCCATTGAATCCGCGAAAACCATGGGCCGGGGAGACGGCCACATGGCTGACCAGGCCGCCGTCGGCGCCATGCGCAGGGTGATGGATGAAGTGCCCATGGATGGCACGATCGTTATCGGCGAGGGCGAACGCGACGAAGCTCCCATGCTTTTCATCGGCGAAAAAATCGGGGCCGCGCAGCACGTCCGGGGATTTAATTTCCCGGCTGTGGACATCGCTGTCGATCCTCTGGAAGGCACGAACCTGTGCGCCACGGGAGCGCCCGGTTCGATTACGGTGCTCGCGGCGAGTGAAAAGGGCGGCCTGCTTCACGCGCCCGATTTGTACATGGAAAAAATTATCGTGGGGCCGTCCTGCAAAGGCGCCGTGGATCTGGATGCGCCTGTCGCCGACAATCTGGGCGCGGTCGCCAAGCGGCTTGACCGCGATGTGGAAGATTTGGTCGTGGTGGTGCTCGACCGGCCGCGCCATGAAAAACTGATCGCCGATATTCGCGCCACCGGCGCGCGCATTCGCCTGATTGGCGATGGAGATCTCTCCGCCGG
>PMOP01000153.1 GCA_003161495.1 Acidobacteriota bacterium
CATATTCAGTCCAGCTGGCTCACGCCGGGAATCAAGGTCTGTCAGGTGGGATTGCAATTCGGTGCTGACGATGTGGGCAGCATCCTGATTGAGGAAAACGTAGTCTTCGCCGCCGGCGTCCGCAACCGCACGAACGAAGGCGAACTTCGCCGCATCATCGAGGACGCGGGCTACCGGCCCGAGCAGCGCGACACGCTATACCGCTCCTACGTGCTGAAACAAGCCTCTTAAGTGGCGCAGGCTTCAGCCTCGGTTTAGGCCTGCCTAGAACTAAAACCCACAGGCTGAAGCCTGTGCTACTAAATTCAACCCGCAATCGTCGGATTGTCTTTGCGTTTAAACGCCAGAATTTTTGTCGTCATATTCTGCACTTCTTCGCCATTTTGATTGACGGTAATGGAACGCACAGTGACAACAGCCTGACCCGGCTTGGATCGTGAAGGCACGATCGCGAGGATCTCGCTGTCAACCTGCAATGTATCGCCGGGACGCGTCGGCCGAGCCCACGAGATTTCTCCGCCAAGCCCGACAAGTCCCCCGGCGAACGGCAACCCGCTAGTCACCAGCAGCCGCATCGTCGCAGATGCCGTGTGCCAGCCGCTTGCGGCGAGTCCGCGGAAAATGCTGTGCCGTGCAGCCGCCTCGTCAAGGTGAAAAGGCTGCGGATCAAACTCCGCGGCGAATGCCTTGATTCGGCTTTCATCCATGCGGTAAGTGCCCGAAGTGAATTTCTGCCCCACGTGCAAATCTTCCAGAAATAAAGTCTTGGCTGCAGGATTTACGGCTTTGGCCGGTGCGGCATTGTAAGCGGGTTTCACGCCGCTGGTGCTGTCTAGCGCGGCATTGGCCAGGTCGTCCGCGTCGCGATTTTGTTCGCGCGGCACGTACTGAATCGTGAAAGATTCGAGTGTCGCGGCTTGTTTCTTTGCGCGCTCGTGCAGCGGGCGCAAGTCAGGATGCTTCACTTTATAAATTCCCTTGATCTGATTCACGATCAATTGCGAGTCGCTGAACACGCGCAGCCGCCGAATCCCGCTTGCCGCCGCGTAATCCAGCGCCGCAATCAGCGCGTAATATTCCGCGACATTGTTGGTCGTCCGCCCAATATATTTTCCAAGAGACTCGTGCGTCTTACCATCCGGACGCCGCACCACCACGCCGTAAGCCGCCGGCCCGGGATTCCCGCGCGCAGCGCCGTCGATATTCGCCGTGTACGCGCCCTCGGCGCGCGCCGACGGAGCCTCAGGCTCCTCAAACAATTTTCCTGACGCCTTGTGCGTAGGTTTGATCATAGGAATCCATTATGCCGAATAGGAGTAAGAAATTTTTCTAGTTTTCACGGGCGGGAGTAACGGGCGGATCTCCGGCGGAGGCTGCTGCAGAGGCGGAAGCGGCTGGTGGTCCGGGAGCCGCCGAATGATCCGCGTAATAGAGGATGCGCGTGCACGTCTCGCAATGAAAAAATCCCTCATTCGAGTCGCGCTGCAATTGCTGGATCACGTGCGGGCGAATGTGTACGCCGCACTGTCCGCAGCCTTCGCCGCGAATTTCCGCGAGCGCAATCCCCCCGTGGCGCTTGGCGATGCGCTCGTAGTGGTCCACCAAATCTTCCGGCACGGCGGCGATCGCGGCGGCGCGCACGGCTTCCGCGGCGGCCAATTCTTTTTGAGTCGCGTTATACTCGGCTTGAATCGCCTGGCGTTCCTTGTTGGCGGTCGCTTCGATTTCCTTAACAGCCGCTTCGGCGGCCTTCACTTGCCGGTCATACTCCTCGCCGGAAACCATGCGCTCAAGCAAGCGGTCTTCGGCTTTGGCGACTTCGTCTTCGGCATTCTGGATTTCGTGCAGCAGGGCTTTGTACGCTTCGTTGGTCTTGACCTCGCCGCTCTGGTTCCGGTATTTCTTCGCGCGCTCTTTCCACTGCTCGACATCCATCTCGTACGTTTTGCGTTCTTTCTGGCCGGTGAGCAGTGCTTCCTTGGCCGCGGTTACTTTCTGCCGCGCAGCCGTAACTCGCCCTTCCACTTCCGCCAGACTCTTTGGAAAACGTGCCAGGCGCTCGCGAATGCCAATCAGACGAAAATCAACGGCCTGCAGTTCAATCAGTGATTTTAGGTGGGGGTGCATCGACACAGCATTTTAGCACA
Organism: Acidobacteriota bacterium; assembly: GCA_003161495.1. Lineage (GTDB taxonomy): Bacteria > Acidobacteriota > Terriglobia > Acidiferrales > UBA7541 > Palsa-360. The sequence continues at coordinate 2,148 of PMOP01000153.1, forward strand.
GCCGCCGCACAGGGCAGGGGCCGCGTTTTGACAAGGCGGTGCTCTCGTTGAATCACGAACGGGAGGCCTCTCCGTCCCGACTGTTGGGACGGAGAGGCCTCAGATTTTTTCAGCAGAGCCGCAACCTGAGTCAGGATTTATCTTGTTACGGTTTATTTCGCCGGATGCGTTGCATCTTCTCCAGGAAGATTTGAAGTCGTGTCCGCCGGCGAATTTTGGTTTGAAGGACGAGCCGTCGCGGTCGCAGACGTCCCGATCGCATCGCCGTTGACCACAATTTCGACACGACGATTGCGCTGCCGGCCTTCCGCAGTGTCGTTCGTCGCCACCGGCTCCGCTTTCCCGAATCCCTGCGCGGTGATCGATGACAGCGAAACGCCCTGCTCCCCCAGAAAATCGCGAACCGAGTTCGCGCGCTGTTCGGACAGGTGCACGTTGAACGCGTCGCCGCCCACGCTGTCCGTGTGCCCTTCGATCTGCATCGTCAGCCCCGGATGCGCCAGCAAAATTCCGGAAACCTTGGCCAGCTTTTCTCTCGCGCCGGGTTTCAAGGTGAAACTTCCGGTGTCAAATAACACGTCGGACATGTTGACGATCAGCCCGCGCGCGGAATCATTCGTCTGCAGGATGGAGTTCAACTGCGCGAGAAGCTGCGCGCGCATGTCGGCTTTTTCCCCCTCTGCTTTTGCGGCGGCCTGTCGCGCTTTTTCCGCTTCGCCTTCGGCCGCCTGCTTTTGGGCCAGCGCCGCCTGTTGGTCGGCAACCGCAGCCTGTCGCGCTCGATCCGCGTCTTCTTTGGCCTGGGCCGCATCGGCCGCGGCCTTCATGGCCTCTTCCTTCATGCGCTCCGCATCCGCCTTGGCGGCTTCGGCCTGCAATCGGGCCTGTTCGGCTTGCTGCCGGAGATTCGCTTGCTCTTCCGCGTCGGCGCGCGCCTTCGCGGTGCGTTCCTCGGCCGCTCGCTTGTCCGCCTCGGCCTGCGCCTGGGCGTCTTCTTCCGCTTTCTGCTTCACGGAAATTACGCGGGCTTCTTCCGCGGTCTGCACGGCGTCACGCGCGAGCGAGCTCACGGTCTTGGAGTCGCGCTTGTGTGCGTAGGCGTCCTCCGCCTGTTGCAATTGCTGATCGGCTTTCGCGATCGCAGATGCTGCATATTTTTCAGCATTTGCATTTTTCGCGATGCGGACCGCATTGCGCGCCTCGAAAAGTTCAGCTGGCGTCTTCCGGTCGATGCCGAAAATCGCGTTCTCAATCTTGGTGTTTGACGAAGAGTAGGCGCTGCGCGGCACGAGCTCGTACGTAGCGCCGATGCTTTCGCCCGCATCACCCGCGTTTTCAAGCGCCACTTCATCTCCCGGCTGGGATACCGCGAAATACGGTTCGGCAGTCACAACCATTCCGAAGGTTTGCATGTCCGTAATGGCCTTGACCTGCGCGCTCCCGTTCTTGGCCTGTACTTCTCCCAAGTTTACCGCGCGGCCTTGCGGTGAAACGGCCCAGAGGACATAGGTCAGGTACTCAAAGCCAAATTTGGTTGCAGGTTCCATGCCCTCGAATTTCACTTCAATTTCCACGCGATTGCCTTTGTTCTCAACCTGTGCCTCGCCGGTTCCCGCGGGCATCAAGTTCGTGCCGCGCAAGGAAACTTTCGCTACGCCGCCGCGCCGGTAGGTAATCGCCTTAGCCGTTCGGGACACGCCTGAACTGGCGGTTTGCATTGTTTGGGCGCATGCGTCAGCGGCACAAAGACCGAGGGCGCCCACGAAGGCAATGCCCGTCAGTGAGAAATGAATTGCGCGCTTCCATTTGGCGCAAGATTGCAATGTTTTAGTCGGGAGGGGCATGATTTACTCCTTTATTATCCTCAATGCATTAGGTTATCAAAGTTGTAGATCGCTGGCGTGTCGTTCCCAACGTGAGTTGCGAACTAATTAACCGATTTCAGACAAGCGGCGCCAGGAAGTTTCTTGGCACGAGTTTTCCCGCGCGCTTTTTCGCGTTAAACTTGTGAACCTGAAATTCCCAGGAGGAAACCGAAATGCCGGATGTGCACATTTCATGGCTCGCGGGACGCACGGTGGAGCAAAAGCGCAAAGTGGTCGAAGGGATCACAAAAGTTCTGAAGGAAGAAGCGGGCGCCAAGCCCGAATCGACGCACATCGTGTTTATCGATATCCCACACACGGACTTTGCGTCGGGTGGAATGCTCGTCGCGGATAAGAACAAGAAAACATAAGCTCGGTCATTTCTCCTGGCAGCCATTTGCCGGAGAAACAAGATTTTCGTGGCGCCAGCGTCCCGCTGGCGATTTTCTTGCCGGGCAACGCAACGAAAAATCGCCGGCGAGATGCCGGCGACACGGTCACCAGTCACCAGTCACAACGCAGTTCAGTCGCCTTGATGGACTTCCATGGTCGGATCGATCGAGAACGTCGGAAAGTGCGGCGGCGTCACGCCCGCGGGATTATCGATGGGAGGCGCGGTGTAAGTCGCAGTCGCCGTATACGTGTTTCCCGACGGTTCGACAGAATAGGTGTACCCGTCGCGGCTCGTGCGCGTGATGTTCATTGTGCCGGAGGAAGACAGCGTCGGCAGGTCCGCGTAAGAGCCGTTCTGCGTGTAGTACATCCGCTCGGCCTGCGCGATGGCCACCAGGTCGTTCTTCACGCCCACGAAACTGATATTTTGCGTCACCACCATGCCAGGACCCGGCGAAGATTGCTTCAGCGTGTACATGTAGATGCCCATGCCGAGCGCGGCGGATATCATCAGGCCAACAAGTCCCTTCATAGAACATTCTCCTCTACAAAAATTATACGCCGCCGGCGATTCAATGGGCCGAAGACCGCGCCGTGTGTGTAGTTCCGTGCACCCCCCCTTGCGCTTCGATGTCTAAGTCACCGAATACACAAGGCTTAGCATGCAAGGGGAAGCCTCCCAATCGCCAACTTCAGGTTAGGGTGGAACTGCGGTCAGGATCACGGTAAAGTAACGCAGAATGTGTGGAATTTGCGGCGTCATTGGAATTAACGAGTCTCCACGGGCCGAAGAAATTACGCGCCGGATGATGGGAGCGCTACAGCATCGCGGCCCGGATGAAGAAGGGATCCTTGTCGCTCCCTTGGCCGCTCTGGGGATGCGCCGCCTCAGCATCATTGACCTGCCGGGTGGAATCCAGCCCGTTTTCAACGAAACACGCGATGTCGCCGTGGTTTTCAATGGCGAAATCTATAACTTCCCACAGTTGCGCAAGAAGTTGGAAACACTCGGGCACGCCTTCCGTACTCACTCGGATACCGAGGTTATTGTCCATGCCTATGAGCAGTGGGGCGAGCAGTGTTTGCGCGAACTTCGCGGGATGTTTGCCTTTGCCATCTGGGATACTCGACCTTCTGGCTCATCAGGCGGCCGCTCTGGAGATGCACTACGGCCCGCGCGGATTTTTCTTGCGCGTGATCGGCTGGGAATCAAGCCTCTGTATTACGCAGCCGTGGATGGCGCTCTGCTTTTTTCTTCTGAAGTGCGTTCGCTGTTGGCCAGCGGCCGGGTTGAGCCCCGCCTGTCGCCGGATTCTCTGGAGGCTTACCTGACGTTTGGTTCCGTAGCGGAGCCGTCCACGCTGGTGGAAGGCGTTTTCTCAGTCCCTCCAGGACACTGGCTGTCCTTTTCCGCCGACGCTCCGCCGGCAAAACCATCGCCGCAGCCCTATTGGGTTTATTCCGACGCCGTGGTTCAACGCGACGAAGGCCCGAAACCGAGAAATATTCGGGACGCCGCGAAGCAATTGCGCCCGTTGCTCGAAGAAACCGTGCGGGATCACTTGATCGCCGATGTTCCGCTGGGCGTATTCCTTTCGAGCGGGCTGGACTCGACAAGCCTCGTCGCCTTGGGTAGTCGCTTCCAGAGCGATCTGCACACTTTTACGGTGATATTTCCCGAACAGCGGTTCAGCGAAGCCAAAATTTCGCGCGAAACAGCCAAGCGTTTCAAGACTCGCCATCAGGAAGTCCTTTTGGATTCGGACACCCTGGCGGCCCAATTAGATGACGCCGTCAAGTCGCTGGATCAGCCCACCATGGATGGACTGAATACCTACTTTGTGTCGCGAGCCGCGCGCCATGGCGGTCTAAAAGTGGCTTTATCGGGGCTTGGCAGTGACGAAATCTTCGGCGGGTACTCCACATTTGCATCGACTCCTCGGGCCGCGTTGGTGGCCGGCCTTGGACGGTGGATTCCAGGCCCTTTCCGCCGCTTCACCGCTGGAGCCGCCGTCAGGATCGCCTCCGGCGATGCGGTGCGCAAGGCTGCCGCCGCATGGCGCTCCCCAAGGGATTTCCCGCATGCGTATTATTTTACCCGCCTCCTGTTCACTCCATTTCGTGTGCGGCGCCTGCTCGCCCCGTATTTCGAATCCCTAGAGCATTCGAACAGTCATGAAAACCTCTGGCGCGAGCGCATGAGGGAAACGGCGCGGCAGGCCGGGCGTCTCGATTCCTTTACCGCTGTTTCCTGTTTCGAATTACAGTCGTACATGGTGAATACACTTCTGCGCGACACGGACTCCGCCAGCATGGCCAATTCTCTCGAGGTCCGCGTCCCATTTCTCGATCACCGCCTCGTCGAGTTTGTCGGCCGGCTGCCCAAGCGCTCGAAATACAAGCGCGGCATTCCGAAAGCCTTGCTGGTCGAGGCCCTTTCCGATTTGCTGCCCGACGAAGTTGTGGATCAACCGAAGCGAACATTTACTCTGCCGTGGGACGTCTGGCTTCGTGGTTCGCTCGGCGCACGTGTGGCGCACGATTTGGCAAATCTTGCTGCGCCGTTGCAGCAATATTTGAATCCACGGTCCGTGCAAGGCGCTTGGCAGAATTTCGCCATCGGACAGACCAATTGGTCCCGCCCCTGGAGTTTGTACGTGCTCAATGAATGGGTTCGCCGCCATGTGACGGATGCGGCCAGCCATCCAGTTTCAACCGCGGCTGCCGTTCATGTTTCCGCGGCTTCAGCAAGCGCCTCGAAGATGCGGTCTTAGGGGAAGGGAAAAACCACACCGGATGTACATCCTTGGAATTAATGCATACCACGGCAATGCCTCCGCGGCCATCATTGCGGACGGCCAGCTGGTCGCCGCCGTCGAAGAAGAGCGTTTTAATCGCGTGAAGTACGCGGCAGGTTTTCCGGCGGCGGCCATTCGCTACTGCCTGGACGCAGCCGGCATTACGCTCTGCGAAGTCGACCACATCGCGATCCCGCGCGATCCTCGGGCGCGCCTCGGAACAAAACTCCTGTACGCCTTGCGGATGCCGAGTTTTGCGCTGGAGCGGCTGAAAGTGATGGGCCAATTCGCGGGAATTTCGGAAACGCTCGCGAAGGCGTTCGACGTTTCTCCGGATTCGATTCGAGCCGCGTATCACCACATTGAGCATCACCAGGCGCACCTCGGGAGCGCGTTTTTCGTTTCACCGTTCGATCAGGCCGCGCTGCTTTCTGCGGATGGCCTCGGCGATTTCGCCAGCACCATGTGGGGGAGCGGCCAAGGCCATCGCATGCACATCGATGGAGCGATTGCATTTCCGCACTCTCTTGGCATGTATTACACCGCTGTGTCTCAATACCTGGGCTTCCGCAAATTCGGCGACGAATACAAAGTCATGGGTCTCGCCGCCTACGGAGAGCCGGACTACCTTGAAGAGTTCCGCCGCATCGTTTTTCCCACTCGAGGCGTCGGCTTTCGGCTGGGACTTAAATATTTCAAGCATCATCGCTCGGGGCCGGAGATGAGTTGGCGCGATGCGGACAAGACTCCCGAACTTGGCGCAATGTATTCCGACTACATGGCGGAACGCCTGGGGCCGGCGCGCGATCCCGCGGCGCCCGTCGAAAAAGCGCATCGTGACGGCGCGGCCACTCTGCAGGCGCGCCTCGAAGAAATTTTATTTGAAATGCTTCGCGCGCTGCACGCACGAACCGGGCAGGAGGCCGTTTGCCTGGCCGGCGGCGTGGCGTTCAACTGCGTTGCCAACGGAAAAATATTTGACGAGACGCCCTTTAAAAAAATATTTGTCCAGCCGGCTGCGGGAGATGCGGGACTCGCAGTGGGCGCTGCCTATTACGTTCATCATCAGATTCTCGGCCAGCCTCGATCCTTCGTCATGGAAAATGCATACTGGGGGCCGGGTTACTCGCAGGAGCAGATTCGTTCGGCCGTGGCCGCCAGCCGTTTGCAAAGCGCGGGCCTGGAAATATCAGAGCTTCACGAAAATGCGATCGCCCAGGAAGCGGCGAAAGAAATCGCCGCAGGAAAAATTCTCGGATGGTTTCAAGGACGCGCCGAATGGGGACCGCGCGCGCTCGGAAACCGCAGCATCGTTGCCGATCCGAGACGCGCGGACATGAAAGATATTCTCAACGCCAGGATCAAGCACCGCGAAATGTTTCGCCCATTTGCTCCATCGGTCCTTGCGGAATGCACGGGAGAATACTTTGAAAAATCCTATCCGTGTCCATTCATGACGCAGGCCTATTCCGTGCGGCCCGAGAAACGCGACGCGATCCCCGCGCCCACTCACGTGGACGGCACGGGCCGGTTGCAGACTGTTACGCGGGAAGCGAATCCACGCTACTGGGCCTTGATCCGCGAATTTGGAAACCTCACCGGCGTGCCCGTGGTCCTGAATACTTCGTTCAACGACAACGAACCGATTGTTTGCCGCCCCGAGGAAGCCATCGAATGTTTTCTGCGCACCAAGATGGATGTGCTTGTGCTCGGCGACACGCTCGTCCGCAAACCGGAGTCCACCGGGGTGCCGCGCTGATTCGGCGCGCCGTGATTTTGAAAGATTGTGATTTTTCGCTTTCGCGCGTTCCTTTTTTCTTCCGGATGAACTTGTGCATATTCTTCTTCTAAACGAATATTTTCCGCCGGACACAAGCGCCACGGCCAAGTTTGCCGCGCAAGTCGCCGAAGCTCTTTCGGTAAATCACCGCGTCACGGTGCTTGCGGGCAGGCCGAGCTACGATCCGGATGCGCGCCATCCGCGTTATCTCCTGCGCCGCGAAGTCCGCGGCAATCTGGCCATCGAGCGCGTGGGCTCGACCGCCTATCCGCGTTTTGAGATGCGGCGCCGCGTCGCGAATTATCTAACGTATCTTTCGCTGGCGATTCCGAGGGCACTGTCCATCCCTTCGGACGTCGTGCTGGCCATGACCGATCCGCCCATCGAAGGCATCGCGGGCGCTCTCGTTGCCCGCCTGTCCGGCCGCCCGTTTGTGTACAACATTCGCGACCTGTATCCGGACATGGCCGTAGGCGGCTCAATCGTCCGCTCCGGAAGTTTCACGGCGCGCTGGGAAGCGATGCATCGCTGGGCGCTGCGCCACGCCGCGCGCGTCATCGTACTTGGCGAAGACATGCGCGACCGCATCGTGGCGAAAGGAGTCGATCCGGCTCGCGTTGCCGTCTCCCGCGACGGAATCGTCATCCCGGAAATTTTGCCGTCGCCCGACAATTCCGTGGCGCGCGAAATCCGCGGCAATTTTCGTTTCGCACTCGTGCACGCGGGAAATCTAGGTTTCTATGGAGCCTGGCAAACGCTCATCTCCGCGGTCCGGATGTTGGAGAACGAAGGCGTGGGCCTCGTATTTATTGGCGAAGGCGCGATGAAGTCACAAGTCGAAGCCATGGCGGCGGGATGCCGCGCGATTCGCTTCCTGCCGTTTCGCCCGGCAAGCGAGGTGCCGCTGGTGCTTTCTTCGGGCGACCTGCACGTCGTTACGGTCAAGAGAGGACTCGAAGGCGTGGTAGTGCCGAGCAAGTTGTATCCGACGCTCGCCGCCGGGCGGCCGGTTCTCGGGGTCGCTCCGGAAGAAACCGATGTGGTGCGAATGATTCGCCGGACCGGTTGCGGCATCGCGGCCGATCCGGATGATCCAAGGAGCGTTGCGGAAGCCATCCGCAGCGTGATGCATGACCCGGAACGTTTGCAAACCATGGCGCGCCGGGCGCGGGAGATATCTTTTTCCTATGATAAAGTGAAACAGCTGAAGATTTTTTCTGACACGATCGAAGAGGCTGTTCATGGTTGAGGGATGCTGAAGCGATGCTGAGTCCGGTGCTTTCATGAACGCGACCCTGATCGCATTTGCCGTTGGCTTGATTGCCTCCATGGGCCTCACCGTTCCCGTACGGCAACTCGCGCTGCGCGTCGGCATGGTGGATCATCCCGGCCCGCGCAAGGTGCACGTTCAGCCGATGCCGCTTCTCGGCGGCTTGGCGATTTATTTGGGCGTGCTGATCGCGCTGCTCGTTTCGCTGGACGGCCGTGCGCTGACGCAAGTGATCGGAATTTATATCGGCGCGACACTCCTCGCCGTCGTCGGCATACTGGACGACCGCGGCCTGCTCCATCATCAAATCAAGTTGTTCGGAGCCATGCCTGCCGCCGCCGTCATCCTGCTCCTCTCGGGCATCCGCGCGCAGGTTTTCTCAAACATATGGCCGGGCACTCCAGCCGTCTGGGCGGACACGGCGCTCACTCTAGTCTGGGTTGTCGGAATCACCGCGTCGTTCAGCATCTTGGATCACATGGACGGACTCTGCGCCGGAGTTGCCGCGATGGCTTCGCTTTTTTTCGCCATCTTCGCGCTCCAAAGCGGCCAGCTACTCGTCAGCACCATGGCCGCCGCGATCCTGGGCGCCGCCGCCGGATTCCTCCGCTGGAATTTCAAGCCCGCGAAAATTTTCATGGGGGATGGCGGAGCGATGTTCCTCGGTTTCCTGATGGCCACGCTCGCCCTCAAGCTGCGCCCGGTGCTTGCCGCCGGTCGCAACGCTGCTTGGCTGATCCCTATTCTCATTCTCGGCGCGGCAATCTTCGACACCACGCTGATTTCCATTTCCCGTTCCCGCCGCGGCTTTTTACCCTTTACGACTCCAGGAAAAGACCACACCGCGCACCGCCTCTCGAATCTTTTCAAGAGCCAGCGCACCGCCGTTTTGCTGATGTACGCCCTCGGCGCTTTTTTCGGCCTGCTGGCCTTGGCTATCAGCCATCTACCTGCGGGGCCTGCGTACGCGGTGGCCGCTCTCGCCGCCGTCGCCGTCCTCGGCACAGTTGGCTTACTCGAACGCGCGCCCTACGAACGCCAAACCCGCAAGACGTAGTAAGGAGGAATCGTTTCTCGAATTCTTGATCCCGGGATTATAAAATCTAAATCCCCACCCTTTGAAAAATCACAAAGTGTGGGGCACCCGGCTTGCGAAATTGAAAAGCAAATCATCCGAGCATATTTCTGACCGCTTTGAACAGGACCCCAAAGTACTAACAGATGCGAATCAATTTGATTCGACGATCGGTAATACTGAGAGCCATAGCAATATTCATGTGGTTGCCGCTGCAGCTGTTTGCACAGGCCGGGACTGCAAGGCTTGCAGGTTGCGCAGATCAGGCGAAATTGGCGGATGGTCTAAAGGCCTTACAGGATCTCCCATGGGCCGGAATATCACCAGAACATGTTTCGCAGGTCTGGCCAACAGAAACGAAGAGCGAGACGTGTGACCACTGCATACGACTCGTCAGTGATGGGCGAGTCATTGCAAACGAACTCTTTTGCGGTGAATCGTTCCACTTCGACACAAGTCACGGACCGGAATCGGATGCGTGGCAGAAGGCTCGTCTGGAGTCGGTCGCGATCAAGTACACGACACGGACAGCCAAGCAGCTGGCCCTCGTGGAGAAGCTTTTGAGCGAAAGCGTCATTCGGGACCGCAAGGTCGAGGAAGGTCGTGGCGTCCTGACCGGACTCGGATGGACTCGAGAACTGAGCTGGACAGATCAGCAGCCGGAGGTGCGGACCTGCGTTCTAAGCATTGCGCGCCAGCATCTCGATGCGAAGTGGCGGCGCTTTGGGATGGATTGGCTCGCGATCTTCGACCTTTCATGTGAACCCGTCAAGTAAGAATGGGGGCCTGGGCGGGTGGCTGTCCCTCGCCAAAATGTCATCCGGGCCGTGCGCCCCATCCTTGCGACTTTTGCAAGGGTGAGGATTTTCGATCCCTCGAATTCGGCGCGCAGTTACGAAATACCATCCTTCAGCGAGATCGCCTTGCCGGTAGCTTGCGCGCGGGTCGCTGCCAGCGCGATGCGCAGCGTCTCCATCGCATCGTCAATCGTAATGGGGGGCTGGCGATCGTTGCGGAGATTGTCGACGAAGTTCTGAAGTTGGGCAGGGTAGGCGTCGCGGAACCGTTCCATGAAAAATGGCACGGTGTCGTGCGCAACCTGATTCTTCGTCATCACGAACAGCGGCGTCTCGCGGAGGTATCCGATTCGCAGAGTGCCTGTCGTGCCGAGGATTTCACCAAAGATGTCGTAGCCGTAGATGCCGCTTCGGCTGAGATCGACGACGCCGATATGGCCGTTGGCGAACGTGAGTGAGACGATGGCGTTGTCGATATCGCCGACTTCGTTTAGCTCCGGGTACGCAAGCGTTCCGCCCACTGCGCTGACGGTGGAAACCTCGCCCATGTACCAGCGCGCCAAATCAAAATCGTGAATCCCCATATCCATGATCATGCCGCCACTGCTTTTGGGGTTCGCGTATTCCAAAGAAGGCCGATAGGGATCGCGCGAGGAAGACTTGAACACGATGGGCGTGCCGATGACGCCTTCGTCGAGCTTTTTCTTGGCGGCGGCATAGCCTGCGTCGAAGCGCCGCATGAAGCCCATTTGCAAAAAGCCATACGCGCGCGCGACGGCGTCCTTCATCTTTTGAGTTTCGCTGAGTGACAATGCGGGAGGCTTCTCGCAAAACACGGCCTTGCCGCGGCCAAGCGCGGCGACGGCGAGTTCGGTGTGTGTGTCGGTCGGGCTTACAATAACGGCCGCGTCGACCCCAGGATCATCGAGCATCGCGAGGGGATCCGAATACCATCGCGGCACGCCCAGTTCGCGCGCCGTTTCCTCGGCAAGCTTGGCATTTGTATCCGCCAAAGCCGCGAGATGAACTCCGGCAACGCGCGCGGCAAGGTCATGCGCGTACACGCGCCCAAGCCGGCCCAGCCCGATCAAGCCCACATTCAACTTCATCTAATCCTCCAGGATGTTTTTCTCGCCGAAAACCCGAGAACGTTTTTCATGCCGATCAATTTCGTGTCGACCAAAGCAGCCGAGCCGCAAAGTTTTTGAAATTCCAGCCCGCGCATCGTACGCTTCTCCAAAGTTCGAGGCAATGCATTTGCTATCTCAGCGTGTCCAAGTGAAATAACCGGTTTCGGCGGCGAATCGATTCCCCGTGTTTGATGTCAAGCCTGCCCGTTGAATTCTTCGCGCCAGGCATCGGAAAGATATTTCACGCGCAGCGCCCGCTCACGAATTTCTCCGGAGCCCGGCGCCCCAAGATAAACCTTCAGCGCGTCGGAAATGGACACGCGGTTTTCGTCCTTGCCTACCCGCACAATTTCATCTCCCGCGCCGATTTCGCCTTCGCGCAGCACGCGAAAATAGAATCCGCTGCGGCGGCTTGCCAGGAAGCGTTTCGCCATGTCGTCGCGCTGAAATTTCAAATTCAACCTGAAGCAGGGAATCCGGGGCTGCGTGGCGACCACTTCCGCCTCGCCGATCGTGAAGCGATCTCCCAGGAATACCTCGTCTTCTAGAAGTCCCTCCGTCGTGAGATTTTCTCCGAACGAGCCCCACGGAAGCGCCGTATCCGGAAGCTGCTTTTTCCAATACCCGTAATGCTCGGAGGGATAGGCATACACAGCCTTGTCCCTTCCCCCATGAACCGACAGATCGGCCTGCCGGTCGCCGTCGAGATTGAGCGCGCGCATCTGAACGCGCTTCCGCACGGGCGTTTTGAAAATGCCCGTCGAAACTTCCTCGCCATCCACAATCACTGTGCGAGGAATCGCTACCTGTACGGAGATCAGTTTGGCGCTCACGGCTCTCCCATTTTGGCACGCGACGTGGAAGTTATCGCTGCGCCTGAAGAATCCGCAACGAATGATATTCGCCTTCAGCTCGCTAGTTCAACTTGTAATAAGTGACTTCTTTTTAGAAATGCGCCTTCCGCTTTTCCTGCCGTTCCGGTTTGGCTATACTGATCCCTCGCTGATTTGGCTTGGCGACGAGAGATCAAGGGGTGTTGATTTTACGGCATTCTCGTCGCGCTTCACGGGAAGACTGGCGGCCGTTCTTGGACTTCAGCCCTCTTATTACGTCCACAGCTTCAAGAAGCGAAGCGTTTCCATGCCGATGAGTTATTGGCGTGCGATAAGACAGTAGTCCGCGGGAAGGTCACACTGCAGCAAGAAATTAAAAAGGCCCCAGGCATTAAATCCGGACCACAGGTCGCTGTGATCGGCGGTTCCGCTTCGGGTTTCTTCACAGCGTCGCTGCTTGCGCGCGCCGGTTGTGCGGTGGAGGTGCTCGAACGGTCCGATCATCTCGACCCTACTCCCCGCACGCTCATTGTGACGAGTCACATGCGCACCCTGCTGGGCAAGGTGGGTGAATCCGCAGTCGTCAACGAAATCCGCAAATTTGAATTATTCACCGATGGCCGCGCCGCCCAGGTTCCCTTGGTCCGCCCGGACCTGATTGTGGAAAGATCCCATCTGATTCGCGACCTCGCCCAGGATGCGCAAAGCCAGGGCGCAAAAATTTCCTTCGGCAACCGGTTCGTCGATTTGCAAAGCAATGGAACCGGTTTGCGCGTAAGTGTCGAACGGGCCAAGGGCGCCCGCGTCGAGGAATTGCATGCCGATGTGGTGGTGGGCGCCGATGGCGCGCTCTCGCGCGTCGCGCAAAGCGCCGGATGGCCCCGCCAGCCAACCGTTCCCCTCGTGCAGGCCATTGTTCGCGTGCCCACAGGCATGTCACGCGATACGGTGCGTGTCTGGTTCGTGCCGGACGACACGCCGTACTTTTACTGGCTCATTCCGGAATCCAGCGAGCGCGCGGTTTTGGGTTTGATTGGGGAAGACGGCCAGGAAACACGGCGCTGCCTTGAGCGCTTCATGGAGAAGCGCGGATTCGAGCCGCTCGGCTACCAGGGCGCGCGAATCCCCGTGTATGACCGCTGGACTCCCGTCGAGCGCCGCGTGGGCGCCGGCCGCGTGTTCCTGGTCGGCGATGCCGCCGGGCAAGTGAAAGTTTCGACGGTCGGCGGAATCGTTACCGGATTTCGCGGCGCCATCGGCGTCAGCGAATCCATCATGAATGGCGGAGAAAGCCGCGAACTGCGTTCGCTGCGCCGCGAACTCGATCTTCACCTGCTGATTCGCAAGACGATTCATCAATTCAAGCAGGCGGATTACAGTCGCCTCGTCGATCTAATGAACGACTCGACGCGCCGCTCGCTCAGCCAATACACCCGCGACGAAGCTTCGCGCGTTCTCTGGAATATCGCCCTGAGCCAGCCGCGCCTTCTGCTGTTCGCTCTACGCGGCCTGCTCTCCGGCGGCTCGATTCTCCCCAAAATTCGCGAGTAGGACGGGCTTCAGCCTGTCGGTTTNNCGAAAATAAAAACCAGACAGGCTGAAGCCCGTCCTACCTGAGCAAGAATCCATATCCATTGGCTTGAGAGAAATGCTTGCCGAGGAAGTGTTTGTGCGGCAACGTCCAATGGAAAATGCTTTTGTTGGTTAGCGGAATGGGCGAGAATGGTTTCGCACAGTAACGAAGCAAGGATTCGAGATGCATACACAGGGAGAACCGGCGTGAAATTGGCGGTGATTGGTTGCGGATATGTAGGACTCGTGTCGGGCAGCTGTCTTGCCGAAGCAGGGCACGAAGTGATCGCGACCGACAATGATAGTGCGCGGATCGCAACGCTGCAGGCGGGGAAAATTCCGATTTACGAGCCGCATCTGGATAAGGTGCTGGATAGCGTGGTGCGCGAAGGGCGCTTGCGTTTCACGGCGGATGGCGCGGAAGCCGTGCGCGGGGCGGATGTCGTTTTTATTTGCGTGGGAACGCCGCCGACGGAATCGGGTGAAGCGGACCTTTCGGCGATTGACAACGTGGCGCGGATGATCGCCAAAGAATCGCGCACGCCGAAGCTGGTGATCGAAAAGAGCACGGTGCCGGCGCAGACGGGCGAGGAGTTGAAGCGAGCGCTGCAGGTGTACGCGACGGATCCCGGCGCGAAATTTCGCGTAGCGTCCAATCCGGAATTTTTGCGGGAAGGCACGGCGGTGCAGGATTTCTTCCATCCGGACCGCATCGTGATCGGAGTTGAAGAGAAGGAAAGCGAGCAACAACTGCGCGAACTGTACCGGCCGATTCTCGAGGGGCGGTTTCGCTGCCCGGTGCACCAGCCGAATTGCCCGCCGGTGGCGACGCCGGATTTTGTGGTAACGACGATTGCGAGCGCGGAGCTCATCAAACACGCCTCCAATTCGTTTCTGGGCTTGAAGATTTCGTATGCGAACGTGCTGGCGGATTTGTGCGAGCGCCTGGGCGGAAACGTCGAGGAAGTAACGCGCGCTGTCGGTCTGGACCCGCGAATCGGCGGCCAGTTTTTGAAAGCTGGGTTGGGATTCGGAGGATTTTGTTTGCCGAAAGATATTCAGGCGTTCATCAAGCTGGCCGATCGCGCGGGCGTGGATTTCGGATTGCTGAAGGAAGCCGAGCGCGTGAACAGGCAACGCGTGGAACGCCTCCTGGAGAAAGTGAAGAAGGCCCTGTGGGTTATGAAAGGGAAAAAAATTGGCGTGCTGGGGATCGCGTTCAAGCCCAACACGGATGACATTCGTCTCGCGCCCGCGATCGAAGTGATCCGGCGCCTTCTGTCGGAAGGGGCGGAAGTTCGCGCAACTGATCCGGAGGCCATGGAGCGGGCGCGCGCCGTGTTTCCGAATTTAATCTATTCTGCTGACCCCTACGAAGTGGCGCATGGCGCCGACGCGTTGCTTGTGCTTACCGAATGGGAGCAATTCCGGCGGCTGGACTGGAAACGCGTCCGCAAGGAAATGGCGCGCCCCCTGATCATCGATGGCCGAAACATGCTACGCCCCGCGGAAATGCGAGAGCTGGGATTCGAGTATATGAGTTTCGGCCGCCCCGATCCCGTAGCAGTAATGGCGGGCCAGTAGGACGGGCTTCAGCCTGTCCGGTTTTGATTTTATTTCCACGAAAAGTAGACAGAAAGCAGACAGGCTGAAGCCCGTCCTACTTACCAGCCTTCGATTCCGCAAANNTCGAAAACAATGGGAGCGGAAACGCCGAGCAACACTCGAATCCGTTCCGCGAATTCAAGAATCGTAATTTCGTGAGGATTTCCGATGTTGGTCGGTTCATGTTCATCGGACATCATCAGGCGATAGATTCCTTCGATCAAATCGGAAACATAACAGAAACTGCGCGTCTGTTTTCCCGTGCCGTAAACGGTGATGGGCTTCCCGGTCAGCGCCTGATGAACGAAATTCGGCAGGGCGCGGCCGTCATTGAGGCGCATGCGCGGGCCGTAGGTGTTGAAGATGCGAATGATGTGCGTGTCCAGGCCTTTTGCGCGGTGATAGGCCATCACCATGGCCTCCGCAAAACGCTTGGCTTCGTCGTAAACACCGCGCGGGCCGACCGTGTTCACATTCCCCCAGTAGGTTTCCGGTTGCGGGCTGACGTGCGGATCGCCGTAGCATTCCGAAGTGGACGCGAGAAAATATTTTGCTTTTTTCGCAAGGGCCAGTCCTAAAGTGTTGTGCGTACCGAGCGAACCGACTTTCAGGGTTTGGATCGGAAACTTCAAATAATCGACCGGGCTTGCCGGCGAAGCGAAATGAAGCACGTAATCGACCGGTCCTGGGACTTCGATGTACTTGGTGACGTCGTGCTGCATGATCGCAAAGGGAGCGTTCTTTGGGAGATGACGCAGGTTGGCGGCAGTGCCGGTGATCATGTTATCGATCGCCAGAACTTCCCAGCCGCGATCGAGCAGGTAGTCGCAAAGATGAGACCCGAGAAATCCCGCGCCTCCCGTGATTACCGCGCGCAACGGGAAAGTCTTTCCACTCGGATTTTTTGGGGACATATACGTTTCATCATGTTTCCGTATTACCTCGCAATTTCGGAACTCGTAGTCACGCCAGATTTCATTGTAGCCTCAGCTGCCTTCCCTACAAAGGCCAGCCCAGCGGACCACTCGCGGATTTATAACTGTCTCCCGCGCCCTTTGATGAACCGATAGACTTCCGCCGGCTGCGATTGACCTCGAATGGCCACCGCGTTAGGATGCCAAGTCTGCCATTCATGACCATGCCGCACGATCGATTTTATTTGCCGCGATGCTGTCCATTCTCCAGAAGCTTGTTTGGGCACTGTGCGGTTTATATCTTGAGGAGCGCACGGCGGTGAGGCGGAAATTTGAGTGATTCCGAATCGACGAAATGGCGTTGGCTGCTTGCGGGCGGAATTTTCATTGTGCTCGCGGGCGCGATAGCGGCTGTCTTTCTTATGGTCGGGAAATGGCTAGTCGTCGAGGATCCGCTCACTCATGCGGACGTGGTTGTGGTCCTCAGCGGACGCCTTCCGGAGCGCGCCGTGGAAGCCGCCCGAATTTTCAAGGCCGGTTACGCCGACCAGGTTTGGATCTCTCCGCCGGTATCTCCCGCGGACGAATTGAAAGCCATGGACATTTCCTATCTCGGCGAGGATTTTTATAATGAGAAGGTGTTGATCGCGCAAGGGGTTCCTCCGGACGCAATTCGCATTTTGGACCGTCCGGATGTCAACACGGAGGCGGAGGTCCGCCAAACGGTGGAGGATCTCCGGGCCATGGATTACCATTCCGTAATCATTGTTACTTCCAAGGCGCACACACGCCGCGTGCGTGCGATCTGGTGGAAACTCGTGGGCCCGGAGCCGCGCATGAGCGTGCGATTTGCCGCCGATGACCCGTATGACGGCGCGCATTGGTGGCGCCATACACGGGACGCGCTGGATGTAACGCGCGAGACCCTGGGCCTCCTCAACGCCTGGGCAGGCTTCCCCTTGCGCCCGAGGCAAAATTAATCATGCCGGTCCGCCAACGCAAACCGAATGAAGTCGCGCAGCAAGTAATTCCGCTCGTCCTGTTGGGCATCGGTTTAGTTACCACCAATAATTCCGTAACGTTCATCGATGACGAATCCAAAATCTTGGACGCCGCGTCCCATTCAATACGAACCACACTCGCCCTGTTCTTTTCCGGCGCCGGTCAGCACGAGCATCCTCCGCTCTTTGACATCATTCTCCATTTCTGGTTGCGCTGGACGGATGGAAACTTCGACTATCTTCGTATCCCGTCCGTCTTTTTTTTCATGGCCGGGCTTTTTCTCTTAGGCCGGGCCGGCCGCCATTTTCTGGGATCGACCGCCGGCACTGCCGTCATTTGGGTCGGGGTTCTATGGCCCTTGGGTTTTCACTTCGGCCGTCTGGCGACAGGTTACTCGCTGTCTTTTTTACTGGTCTCCGGATTGACGCTTTCCTATTTCAAATATCTCGAGAGCCGGACTTTTTCCCGTTGGGCTGTATTTTTTCTCTTTAGCGCCGCCTTGGTATGGACAAACTATTTCGGCTGGGCCATTCTCGCATGCCTCGCGTTCGATCAGTTTCTTCGCTCGCGATCCCATGAGACTGCGGCAACTCCTAAAGTTATCCTGGGAACCACGGCGCTTTTGTTCGTTACTTTCATTCCTCTTTTTTTCGCATTCCGAACGGAGCTTTCTCAGGGAATGAATTTCCATCAGGGCGCCGGTCCCATCCTGGCGAACGCGGCCTTCAACGTATTTTCACTTTTTGTCAGCGAATCGGTTGCTCCGTGGGTTTGGTGGTTGAGCGTTCCCACGGGACTCGCCATCCTGATTTGCGTGGCGCTGGTCGTGTGGTGGCTTCCGCGTCCCGCGTGCCGATTTCTGTTCTACAGCGCATTCTTGATGCTGGTGATGGCGTTAATCGGAATTCTCAGAACCAAGGATTTGCTGATGCTCTCTCCCTGGGTCTTGCTGCCTGTGGGGGTCGCAATAGAGACGGCCAAGCCCCGCTGGGCAACGTTCGGCCTGGCGGGCGCGCTCCTGATCATAGGCGCGGCCGGATGGTACGGAATTTATTCCCGGCGTAATTATTCCGCGCCTCGATTCATCGAGCCTTGGCAGGAAGTAGCGGGAGATACGGCCGGCAAGATTCGCGGCGGCGCAACTGTCATCGCGGACCATCCGTCGTTTCTGCTTTATCTCACTTACTTTCTCCACGTGCCCGCACAGAACGGAACGTGGAAATTTGAGGGTTTACTTCCCGAAACCGTCAGGCATCCGCAGGTATTTTCTTCGGCGGGCTGGCTGGCCACAGGCCATTCGCCAAGTGGAAAAATTATATTGGTTCGAGGAGGACGCGACTCGAGTGGAAGCGGAACCATCGACGAAGTTGCGCGGCAACTGGATCAGGCCTGTGGTTCCATATCGTCGCGACTTCGTATGCGTGACGAAGGATACGCCTGGAAGCAGCGATTTTTTCCACAGTTGGGTGAGCCGCAGTGGAGAATTGAAATCCGTGAATACGACTGCGACCAATCGAATTCTAAGCAGATTTATAAGCTCCCCCCGAATTGATGTTTCAGCCCGAAAGACCTGCGGACAACTGCAAATCCTTTAATGCGTGCGGTTTCACACGGCACGGCTTCCTGAGACAAGACGCAAACCCCTCAAAAAACTACCAGTACGGCGGATCCATTGTTCCTGCGATCTAACTGTCTCATACTGGAATTTGGAGGAAGACTCCGAATGCCAGCTGTTGTCGTGTTCGGCCTTTCAGTCATTGCCTGTAGGAATTTCTTCCTCTACTACTGGCGCGCTCTATCCAGGGGTTAGGTCTGAGTATTCTTGCATATTCAATGGAAACGGCAGAATCGCCATGCCGTCCGCCAGTAGTACTTGCGGGGTATAGGGTTAGTACGATACGTCCATTGTTCCGAACAGGGAGAAAAGCGAAACTCTAATCCTGAGGAAAAACTTATGGTTGCAGCGATCATCTTCGTGGTATCGGTGGTTACCTTCGGACAGTTCGCGCTGTATTACTGGCGCGCAACGATCTCCGGGGTCGCTGCTCAGGCAATCTCGGACCGGATCCGCGTGGCTGCTGGAATCGCCCACGCTGGCATCGGTGCCCGGGACTTCCATAACATTGTAATTCTAAAGGACTTGTCTCCGGACCTGCGTGGCCCGAGCGGGAGCCTGATGAGCATCCGCGCGTATTATGCCGCGGTTGAGACGCTAGGCAAAATCGTCCCGGCGATGGCTGGCTGGGCAGACGCCGAAATGGCCACATGCTCGCGCTACGTGGCGGTTTTAATGGACCAACACCTGGAGCGCAACATGGCCTGCGCCGCGCAAGCCCGCGGTGTTTAAGCTTGAAGTTAATTATTTTCAATAGTTTAGCGAAGATATCAAGCTAGTAGGCCCAGCGAATCAGTATTCCGCCAGCGGTATATCCTGCTCCGACCGCGACGAGTAAGACGAGGTCACCCTTCTTAAGCCGTCCGTTCTCCACTGCATCGCATAGCCCCAGGGGTATGGTTCCCGCCGTGGTATTTCCGTAGCGATCGATGTTCACCATGATTCTGGCATCCTCTACGCCAAGCCGCTCCTGCATGGCCCGGATGATCCTTAAATTCGCCTGGTGGGGGATCACGAGAGCCAGATCTTTGCTCGTAAATCCATTGCGTTCAAGCATTTCGCAGGCAAGATCGGCCATGCGGCGCACCGCGTATTTGAAGACCTGAGCTCCCTCCTGATGAACGAAATGCATCTTCTGATCCACGGTTTCGTGCGAAGCCGGGTGAAGCGACCCGCCGCCGGGCATAAACAGGTATTTTCCGCCGGAGCCGTCGACATCGTGCACGAAGTCGAGGATGCCTTCGTCGTCGCGGTCGGTATGCTCCAGCAGGACGGCGCCCGCGCCATCCCCGAACAACACGCAGGTGGCGCGATCCTTGTAATCCAAGATGGAAGTCATCACATCGCTTC
>PMOP01000440.1 GCA_003161495.1 Acidobacteriota bacterium
ACGCCGGTGCACTTGCCGCTTTCGATGATAAGCCTCGCCACCGGCTTGTTGGTGAGGATCACTCCGTCATGCGCTTCGATGAAGCGCGCGAGAGCATCCGTCAATTTCCCCGAGCCTCCTTTCGGAAGCGGGCGGCTGTGGCGCTGCTGATTGAATGCGCCGTAGGCGACGCGCCCGGTCATCGGAAACTGCGGCGGCTGTTGCGACCACGGGCAAGCCAGCATGAACGAGCGGCAATGATCGTCCTCAAAATTCATGCGGATAATATCCCAATAGGACATTGCCAGGCGGCGTTGCCAGAATTTCTCAGCCGGCTTGATGTTTTCCGATTCCTTCCACATGCGCCAATAGGCTTCGCCGTCTTTTTTGTTTATTTTTGAAAATTCCGCGCGAGTGCGCTCCGGGTCGCGCCACTGCGTGATGTAAGCGCCATCCAGAAAAGGCATATGGAAGACCGGGTCGGGAGAAATGTATTCGAGTCCGTAATCTTCGAGATTGATTTCCTTGTCGCGGATCAACGGGTTGTCTTGAATCCCGTTGTGCGCGGAAGAACAAGTGTCATGGATGAATCCGCGCAAAGTGAATTGCGCCGATTTGACGCCGCCGCCCACCGTTGGCCGGCCTTCCAGCACCAAGCAGCGGAAGCCGGCTTTCGCCAGGTACGCCGCGGTGACCAGGCTGTTGTGCCCCGCTCCGGCCACCACAATATCGAAACGTTCCGGCGCTGCTGCCTGCCGCGCCATCGCGTTCAACGGCGTGAGCGCCAGGGGAGCAAGCGCCGCGCCTTTCACGAATCCACGCCGTGTGATTCCACTCATCCCGTGCCTCCTGCTATGAATCCATTTCAGGTGGGGTCATGCCTTTACGTGCAGAGCTTGTCGCCGAAAAAAAGTTTTGTCAATGATATTTGGTCCAGGTATTCAAGCCCGTGTGCAGAATTCGATCTGACCCGTTTGTGTAGCGCCCGCCTTCAGGCGGGCACTGTTGATCCACGCATCTGCCCGCCTGAAGGCGGGCGCTACACAATCATGTGAGCGGTGGCCGAGAGCGAATGATGAAAATGTATCGGGAGAAGTTCAAGTGTCGTATGATTGCGCCGCAATCGGCGGCACGATTCGATGGACGGAGTTTCGGTTCGGAGGCGCAATGTATTTCCCCAAAATTCTCGCGGTTCCGGGAATTGTAATTTCGCTGGCCCTTCTAATGCAGCCTTGCGCGGCTCCCGCACAGAGCCAGTCGAGCGGCGCCGATGCCGATTCCGTCGCCATCAAAAAAGTGTGCGCCGATTTTTCCGAAAATTTCAGCCGCCACGATGCGCACGGCGTCGCCATGACTTTCGCGGAAGACGCCGACTTCACAAATATGCGCGGCAATCACAGCCATGGCCGCGCCGATATTGAAAAATGGTTCGAATCGCTTTTCCGCGGCAACCTGAAAGACTCGCTGCGCACTGACACCGTGAAAAGCATCCGCTATTTCACTCCGGATCTGGCGGCCGTCGACGCCGAAACCGTCATCACCGGAACGAAAGCCGCCGACGGTTCGGAAATTCCGCCACGCAAAGGCCTGATGATCGTCATGATGACCAAACAGAACGGCCGCTGGTTCATCGGCACGTTCCATGAAGCGGAGTATCCAGCGCCAAGAGGCGGACAGTAGCGCGGGCTTCAGCCTGCGGGGTTTAGTCCTTGCAAGGCCCAAAATCCACAGGCAGAAGCCTGCGCCACAAAAACCGAATCAGTTCCCAGATTTCCTATTATTATTTTCCGCCACCGGCTCCAGCCGAGCCTTGATCCAAGGCGTGATCACTTCCTCCGAGATTCTGGAATTCGGCCACTCCTGCGAGCGCCCCGTATGTCCACCATCGGGATTTACCCAGGACCACTTGGCCGCACCGCCCGATTGCATCAGCATGTAAAGATCGGAGATGGGCACCTGGCTGTCTTTTTCTCCGTTCACCACAAGCATCGGCGCCGAAGGCTGGCCGAGAAGGCCTTGCGTCTTCAGCGACAATCGCGTTCCGTAGGCATAAAATTCGTCGAGCGATTCAACTCCGTAAATAGCCGCGCGCGCCGCGAATAAATCGAACAAGTATTCCGGCGTGCCGAGAGATTTCTTCTGCCACTCCGCCGTGTAATAGTCGTGCACCGGCCCGCCCTGCACCACAGCCCCGCGCAGGCGCGCTCGCTCTTTGTATGCGAGGCTCGCGGACCAGTGGCCGCCGTAGCTCACTCCCCACGCCACGATGCGCTTGCTGTCCACGTCAGGCCGGGTGGCCAGATAATCAAGCACTCGTGAAAATATTCGTTCCGACCCAACGTCCGCTTTCACCGGCGACTCGCCTGTGCCGGGCATGTCAATCGCCACCACGCCGATCCCGCTGCGGAACATCGACTCATGCCCCTGAACTTCGTCTTCTTTCCGCGAATCGGTCCCATTGATCATGAAGACGAGAGGCGCCGGACCCACATCCTTCGGCAGCCGGATGTATCCAGGAATTTCCTTTCCCTCGAACGGAATGTGTAGAATTTCGACGGGCGGATCGAGGAACTTCCCGTAATTGCGGAATGCGGCCAGCGCATTCTGATACGCCTTTTGTTTCCCCGCGGAGTTTGGCGTAGGCCATCGCGCCGCGGTGTAATAGCGGAACGCCCAGAAATAATCGTCCCGCGCAGCATCGTTATTTTTCGCTGCTTCCTCGCTCTCCGCGCGCTTGTCGTAGCGTTCGCCGATGGCGCTCCACGCCGCCGCCCATTCGTCCCGGTCCAGGCTGTGGATGTTCGCGAGCGCTTCCCGCGCATCCTCGGACTTCAGGCCGCCCACCGGCCCCAGGTTTTTGTCCACGCGCCGTTGCGTTTCTTGCTTCAGCTCCTCCCAAGTCCGCGTCGGCGCCATTTGCGCCCCGGCGGAAATCGCAGCGAGCAGAACAATCATCAGCGCGGTCGCGATTTGGCGCATCCCGAACCAAATTCTCAATCGGTGCATAGGAACCTCCCTGGGATTACGGAGAAGGATGGCACACCTCCTAGTCACGGAGCAAGAAACGCTTTTGTAGACCCTATTCCATCCCGCGTCTTCCGGAACGGAATGGGCACTTTTCACGGTAAAACTGGGTCCTCGGCGGACAGACGCGAGACTTGACCCGCGGCCCTGTAAGGCGTGTATAGTACCTACCTACTGGGCACTCTTGAATCGAAATCAGGAGTCCAGTTCCTGATGGCAACGGCGTGAAGGCGCAATCTCGGACTCAGCTTTTGTCTGGCGATTCATGCTGAGTTTAAAGGAAAGGGAAGCGGGGCTTTGGGAAATCCCGCAGACCATGCCGGGCGCGAATGACAAATTGCCGACCAGGGAACAAATTGAACGCCGCGCGCGCCAGATTTACGTGGAACGCGGCGGCCAGGGCGGCAGCGAATTGGCCGATTGGCTGGCGGCCGAAAAAGAATTAGCGCAAGTACAAAGGGCACAGGATACGCCCGCGGAAAGTCCTTCCCCCGACTTCCTGCAGACCCGTGGGCCCGCACATATGTTTCTAGAATTCTTCGGATTACGGCAAGAGCCATTCGGGATGACTCCCGACCCGGCGTACCTCTATGCCAGCAAGACGCATAGCGAAGCCCTCGCGTCGCTTTCCCTGGGAATCGCCGACAACCGGGGATTTTTTGCGCTGGTCGCCCAGCCGGGAATGGGCAAAACCACTTTGCTCTATCAGCTCCTGGAAAAATTGCGGGACAGCACGCGCACCGTCCTCCTGTTCCAGACGCAGTGCACCTCGCGCGAATTGATCGAATACATCCTTCAGGACCTCGGCGTCGACGCCAGGGGAATGGGCCTCGTCGCCATGCACGGCAAGCTGAACGAAATCCTGTTTGGCGAATTGCTCGCCGGAAAACGTTTCGTTCTGGTCATCGACGAAGCGCAAAATCTCGACGATTCCGTCCTCGAAACCGTGCGCATGTTTTGCAATTTCGAGACGCACAACGCCAAGCTGCTGCAAATCGTCCTGGCCGGCCAGCCGCGCTTGGCTGCGAAGCTTGCGCAGCCCCGCCTGTCGCAACTCCGCCAGCGCATCGCGGTCCTCAGCCACCTGGAACCTTTCACCGTGGAGGAAACCGGTCTCTACATCGAGCACCGGCTAAAAGTCGCGGGCCACACCGGCGAACCGATTTTCGATCCGGCTTCGATCGCCGTGATCGCGCGGCAGAGCGACGGCATTCCCCGAAACATCAACAACATCTGTTACAACTCGCTCCTGCTGGCCTATAACCGCGGGCTTCACAAAGTAACCGCCGAAATCGTGCATGAGGCTGTGACGCGTCTGGATGTTGAGCTGCTTATTCACGAACCGCCTTCTGTTCCAGTGTCCGCTGTAGCTGCGCCTGCCTCCTTTCCGAATGCGTCCGCTGCCGCTCCGAATGCGCCTGTTGCCGCTTCGGACGTGCCCGCCGCTGCCGCAATCGCCGCCCGTAAAGTAGCGGCGCCTCAACCCAAGCCTGTTCCCGTCCCAAAATTTGCTGATCGCGGAACGACGCCGTCACTTACGTATCGCGCGGGAAAAAACACCGGCAATCGCGGATGGCGCGTCCGATCGGCGATATTAGCCGCCATAGTTTTGTTTGCGACATTGCTCATCGCCATTCTGGGCCGCTCAGAATCCGCGAAGCGAGGCTTGACCCCCGCAATCGTCAATCCTTTTTCCAACATCAAAGCCTCGCCGCTCCCCGCCGATCGCTCCAAACCGAAACCCTCAAACTACGACGCCGCACCCCAGGATACAGAGACCGGCCAGGTAATCACCGTCATGGCCGCCCCTCACCAAACCCTGAAAGACCTGACCCTGAGGTACGCGGGACAATTCGACAGCGAGCTTTCCAATAAAATTCGCAGCCTCAATCCCGATTTGAAAGACCCGGATCACCTGGAAGCTGGACAACTGATTCGAATCCCCTTGCCGTCAGGCGCCCTGAAAAAAGTAAACGACACGGCGGAAGATGCCGCCCCATCCAAACAAGAAACATCCGGCAACCTTTACAACAGGTTCACAGCGTTGTTGCGAGCAAGAAAATAGCTTCAACTTATGTAGCGCCCGCCTTAAGGCGGGCATCTCTCCTCCGTTTTTTTCCAATCCCCCGAAACTCGCGGTTGATGACCATGCGCCCTCTGCTGTAAGCTGTTGGAACGCGGTAAGAATCAAAATGCGCCCGTAGCTCAGCTGGATAGAGCGTCTGGCTACGAACCAGAAGGCCGGGAGTTCGAATCTCTCC
>PMOP01000007.1 GCA_003161495.1 Acidobacteriota bacterium
CCGGTTCTTACAATACGGGTTGGACCGAAGGCGACGACGGCTGGGACACGGCTATTTTGGCGTTGAAGTAAGAATAGAGATGCTGATATTCCACGAAGATTATTTTACGGTTGTTACTGCCAGGCCTGTCGGCGGTACCGGCGGTGAGTGTTGTGCGATAGTAAAAAAGAATTGCAAATCTCCTTCCGTGGAAGGATTCGCGCTCTCATCGGGCCAATTCGTCCAGCTTGAACCGCTGCTGCCCGAGATCTGCGCGTATCCATCGGAAAAAAATGTTGGGGTATCGAAATTGTAGGAAATCCCTTTACGAATGGGGAAAAGCGAATAGGAGGAAGTTCCCGCGCCGCTCAAAATAATATTGTACGTGCTTCCATTCGCAAGTGTGCGCGCGGCCGTGAATGTATACGTCACCCACGCATCATTCGAGGAAAAACTTCCCGGCGAAATTGTTCCCGACTCAACCGTCGCTCCCGCCTGAGTTTTCAGCGTAACGGTAAGCGGATCGGCGCCGCTATCCTTTCGCATCCTGACGGAGAAACTGGTGGCAATTTTATCTCCGCCGGAAACGGTAAAAGTTTCACGGACCTGATTGTTTCCGCTGATATTCTCCCGGGAGGTGTCGATCCACACTTCCATGTAACCATTGCCAAAAATAGTGCCGTCGCCATAGACAAGTTCAAGCGTGGGCATGTAATCACCCTCGCTTCCCCCGTGCCGCCAGTGCCAGGCGGGTGCGCTTACGGATCCTGAATTATACAAATGCGCCCAGTCCGTATCCGAAACGCTCGGTTGGGATGGAGTAGGCGCGCCCGACGCGGCATCCAGCCAGAACATATCCAAGGAGGTGTAGTTAACGGACGGATTGCTATCGATGTTTGTATAAACGATGTGATAAAGCACGCCGGATGCGATGGTTGCCGGGGAGCTGAACGTCTCCGTTACAAACAAATTATTGGGTTGCAGTTCGGTGGTGGTCGCCAGAACATTGCCGGAAGCGAAATGATTGGCGGTGCCGTCGTCCGTTTCGAGATCAATTCGATACGTTCCCCCGGTTCCGGCCCCGTACCCCGTGCCATTCTGCCAATACGTATGAATAGCGGCCAAAGTACCCGTGTGAATCGATTTGAAGCGGTAGTCCCCCTGAATTTGTCCGGGCCCGATCACGGTGTTGGCAAGGCCGTCCGCTGCCCATTTCGACCCGTAATAAGTCTGAGCCGAAGCGCCCTGGATCGCGCACAGCAATATCGCAAGGAAAACAGTGAGTCGAATGCCTGGCACTCGCCGCACCATCTTCCCTTTAATCATTGCGGTTCCCCTTGCGGCTTAGAAAGTTTTAACTTTCTGGAGTCTAAGCAGATACGATGCCGAACACAACTGGCCGCAAGACCAGCCTTTGACCTTCCCTTACGACGTGCCGTTCTACGCTGCGGGCGTTCCCGCGAAACTGAATCATGCCTCGAACTTGTGAAGTAGAATTCAAACTCGCCTTGGTGTGAAACAAAAGTATAGTGGCATACGTATTCGAGGGCAGATAATCAGCCGGTCAGCGTTATCCGAACTGGGATGCATTTCAAAACTTCTCGGGTCAGGAGCTGCGCGTGAAAAAGCTAATCGTCTTTTTAGTGACAGCGCTCGGCGGATTGATCGCGCTGGTTATTTTAGCAATCGTGGCGCTCAATATTTATTTGTCCACCCTTCCCGCTGCCAAAACCATGCGTGCCGCGGGGATAGTTTCCATCTCTACTCCGTTTCGGCTCAGGCGGCCGTTCATCGATTACATGACCATCAGTGGGTCGCACCTTTATGCGGGATACGCGAGCGAAGGCCTGGTCGGGGTTGTGGACACCGCCTCGAACCAAAACGTGGCGACGGTCGACGGGCTCACGAGAGTGCACGGAATTGCCGTGGTTCACGAACGCAAATTAGGATTCGCGTCATCGAGCGGTGACAACGTGGTCGGCGTATTCGATCTGAACACGAATAAACTGCTGCAAAAAATTCCGGCGGGCGACGACCCTGACGCAATTATTTACGATGAACAAGCGCATTTAGTCTACGTAGGCAATCACAACGGCAAAACCGCGATGCTGATCGATCCCGCGACGCAAAAAGTGGTGGCCACAATTTCGCTGGGAGGTGAGCCTGAGTATCCCCAGGCCGATCCCGCGACAGGCCTGATCTATCAAAATCTCGAAGACACAAGCGAACTCGTGGTGATCGATCCGCAGAAACAAGCCGTTGTGAAACGCTACAAACTGGATCCCGGGGAAGGACCCACGGGCCTCGCGCTCGACGCCGAGCATCATCGCCTCTTCAGCACCACTGGAAACAGAAAATTGATCGTATTGAACGCGGAAACCGGCGCGATTGTCGCTGTCCTGCCCATCGGCGCCGGAGTCGATGGCGCCGGATACGATCCCGCACTGCGGCGCGTCTACACCGCTAACGGATTTGGCACCATGACCGTCATTCAACAAAATTCGCCGGATGATTATCGTGTTCTCGAAAATGCCCCAACGCATTTCGGCGGACATTCGCTCGTCATAGACCCGTCGACTCATCGCGTCTACGTGGCCTATTTCGGATCGATCGCCGC
>PMOP01000075.1 GCA_003161495.1 Acidobacteriota bacterium
GCGTCGCGCCGCCCGCCGGAGGCACAATCTTCAGAGTGATCGAGTTTGCCCCGGAAAGGGAAGTGAAAGGTGACTACGCGACCAGGCTCCGAATTTTTCAAGGCATCGGCCTCGCGCCTGAAGGCGATTCCCGGGAACACCCGCGTGATCCGACGATGCATCGAACAAAGACCATCGACTACGCTTTGATCATTTCCGGCGAGATCGACATGCTTCTGGACGATTCGGAGGTTCACTTGAAGCCGGGCGATGTTGTCATACAACGCGGCACAAATCACGCCTGGGTGAATCGTGGATACACGCCATGCAAGGTCGCCTTCGTCCTCGTTGATGCAATGGATTGAGTTGCTGCAGTCTTTCTCTGTGGCTCTCTCGTTTTTCTCTGTGTTCTCTGTGTTGAGATTTTCAAACCTCAACACAGAGAACACTGAGAAAGGCGAAGAACACAGAGAAACACTAGCCCGAGTGGGATGGCGAAATGACGCCGGTAAATATTGGAGGAAAATCTGATTATGGGCCCTGAAAATCCGCCGTCCGCTGATGCGAACGCAAATCCGCGCCGCATCGACGTGCATCACCACATGCTGCCGCCCGAGTATGCGAGCCTTACCCGCGACCGCATCCTGGAAATTACTTCCGGCGACACGACGGTTCTCAAGTGGACTCCCGACGTGACGCTGGAGCAGATGGAACAATTTGGCGTCGCCTCGTCCATCCTGTCGCTGCCCGTGCCCGGCGCGTGGTACGAAGGCAAAGAAAATTCCCGCAAGCTCGCGCGCATCGCGAATGAATACGGTGCGCGACTCTCCAAGGATTATCCCGGACGTTTCGGCATGTTTGCCGCGCTCCCCCTGCCGGATGTGGACGGCAGCCTTGCCGAGATCGAATACGCCTTTGACTCGCTCGGAGCGGACGGCGCGTACCTGCAGACGAGTTACGACGATAAATGGCCGGGCGATCCCGCGTTCGCCGCGGTATTCGACGAACTCAATCGCCGCAAGGCCATCGTCTTCGTCCACCCCACCGAACCTTGCTGCTGCGCAAATCTGATTCCCGGAATCCCATCCAACGTGATCGAATTTGTTTTCGATACGACGCGCGCGATCACCAGCTTTCTGGTAAACGGAACATTTTCCCGCTGCCCCGAAATCCGTTTCATCTTCTGCCATTCCGGCGGGACCATGCCCGTGCTGGCCGCGCGCATCCACGGTTTTTTTCAAGCCCGCAGCGCGCTTGCCTCGCGCGTCCCGAACGGCGTCCTCTACGAACTCAAAAAGTTGAATTACGATATCGCGAACGCAACGAATAATTCGTCGCTTGCAGCGTTGCTGAACCTGGTGCCCACCACTCAAATTTTGTGGGGCAGCGATTTCCCTTATCGCGCCGTCGGCCCAACGGCCAACGGATGGGACAACTATCAAATCTCTCCCGAGATCAAGCGCGCCGTAAATCGCGAAAATGCCTTGAAACTATTCCCGCGTTTTGCGGGTGCTTCGGGAAAAAAATAAATAGCCAATCTCCCGCATGCATTGGGGCGCGGCTCTTAGTGGCGCAGGCTTCAGCCTGTGGGTTTTAGTCCTGGCAAGGCCCAAACCCCACAGGCTGAAGCCTGCGCCACTGTTCTCGAAATACACATCAGGCTAGCCGAGAGGAAAAAAGTGTTTTCCACAAAGTGGCAAACCTCGCCGCGAAAATACGGAATCACCATCGAGCGCGATGTCGCCATCCCGGTTCGAGAGGGAGTGACGCTCGACTCCGACATTTTCCGGCCGAACGCGCCGGGAAAATTTCCCGCCTTGCTTGCCGTTCACGCGTACTCCAAGGCGGCGCAGTCCGTGGAACTGATGCCGATCGGTTTTTCTTACGAGCGCGGCTTCATGGAAACCGGCGATTTTAATTTTTACGTCCGCCGCGGATACGCGCTCGTTATCGTCAACATCACCGGAACGCACAAGTCCGGCGGCATTTTTGGAAACATCGATCCGCAGTCGATTCAAGATGTCTACGAAGCGGTGGAGTGGGCGGCGCGCCAGCCCTGGTGCGACGGCAATGTCGGAATGACCGGCGTGTCGCATTTTTCGCGCGTCTCCAAGCGCGTCGCCGCATTGAATCCTCCTCACCTGCGCGCGATTTTTTCGCCCTACGGCTGGACCGACATGTATCGCGATGTCTACTATCACGGAGGAATTTTTAATCACGGCTTCATGTCCCACTGGGTCTCCTCCAACGGCCCGCACTTTCGGACCAAAAACACTTTAAAAGAAAAATGGGGCGAGGCCCGCTACGCCCAGGCCATCGAAACCGCGCTCGCCGATCCTGAAATTTCCGCGGTCCCCTACCTCGTGGACGCCTTGAGCAACCCCGACACTGGCGCGAATTCCATGCTGGTCGACATCATCGTGAACAACCTGTGTAACGAATTTCACCAGGAACGTTCCGTGAATTTCGACAATTGCAAAATACCGGCCTACTTTGGCGGCGATTGGGGACTATACGGCCTGCATTTGCCAGGCGACATTCGCGCAATCGAAAAATGGAAAGGCCCGAAAAAATTGACCATCGGTCCGCCCGTGTACCTGGACCGGCCGCTGTATCAATACGCCTACGAATCCCTTCGCTGGTTTGATCACTGGCTGAAAGGAATCGACACGGGAATCGTGGACGAGTCCCCGGTTCAGCTTTTTATCGTGGGAGCGAACGATTGGAAGCAAGCCCAGGAATGGCCTCTCCCGGAAACCAAGTGGACCCCGTTTTATCTGCATACGGACGGGCTTCTCAGCGAGCACGAATTCTGGCCAAACGATGGTTCCTCCACATACGAAGACTCGCCACATCTTCACGGCGAGATCAATTTCTTGCTGCCGCCCATCGTTGAAAATACGGAGATCTGCGGTCCGATCGTCCTCAATTTGTACGGGTCAACAACGGCGAAAGAAATTTTGTGGTTCGTTTCCTTATGGCATTTCGATGTGGATGGCCGCGGCACTCTCTTGACGCGAGGCTGGCTCCGTGGATCGCAGCGAAAACTTGACCCTGCCGCGTCCAAACCCTGGCAGCCCGTTCACCTGCATACGGAACGGGAGCCGCTCGAACCGAATCAGATTTATGAATTCAATATCGAAATCCGCCCGTACGGCATCTTGCTCAAGCCCGGAGAACGCATCTCCATCAAAATCAAAAGCGCGGACGACGATGTCCCCAGGAATTATCTCGAACTCGTCGGGATCGGCCATGTTTCGAGCGGCGTCTCTTCTCAAGTGACCGTCCATCACAACGCCGACTACCCGTCACATCTTCTGCTCCCGATCACCAAGGGCAATCGCATCGGAACATTTATCTCCGGAGGAAAACTCCCTCCTGTCGTGCGTCCAAAGATCGTAGGCTTTTAGTGGCGCAGGCTTCAGCCTGTAGGTTTTAATTCTTGCGAGGAATGCACGTCTTTTTCTTCGATCATCTGTACGGCTCTCGTAAAATCCAAAAACATTTAACACAGAGAACACAGAGAACACAGAGAGCACAGAGAAATTCGAGGCAACGAAAATCGCATCGCTACTTTTCACGAATCACGAGTCACAAATCACATCTGCCGCATTGATTCCTTAGCCGGACGAGTTTATATTGCTATCACATCCGTATCCGGATTTAGCCGTTTGTCAGGGAGGTATTTATGGAACGTAAATTATGGAGTTCAACACTTATTTGGACGCTTAACTTCGTGTTCGCACTCGGCATTGCGAGTAGCGTCAGCGCCCAGAACAAGAGCGAGAAAAGCCCCGGCGCCAGCGCCACCGGCGCGCTGGCTGGACTCGGTTCCATCTCCGGCACGGTCAAAGCTCCCAAGGAATTCAAAGCGGCAAAAGTCTACGTCAAGAATGTGGACAAGAACGTCGTCTACATGGTGTTCACCGACGGCGGGCGATATCAGGCAGTGGATCTTTTTCCCGGCAACTATGAAGTAAGCGTCACGAAGAACGGCTTCACGGATGCGGACGTGCAGAAAATTACCATCACGTCCGGTGGAAGCGCGACCGCGAATTTTACGTTGAAAGAAGGAACCTACCGGCCGAACCAGCAAATGCGCAGCGGCCTGCCCAAAAACGAGCCGCTCGTTTCCTATGACGAATTGTATCCGCCGGGTCACGCGCGTGAAACAATCGAGCGCACCTGTATCATGTGTCACGGTCCGGATTTTCTTCCGAATAAGCAGTGGGATGAATCGCAATGGAACGCTGGAATCGACCTGATGCAGAACCCGAATGACAACGCCGGCGCGCGCCTCGTGCCGGGCACGTTTGCAGCCGGCGAACGCGAAGAGCTCGTTGCGTACCTCGTGAAAAATTTTGGTCCGGACAGCAAGAAACGCGGCCTCGCCGTGCCCGACGAGCCGATCGACGAAAAAGCGTTGGGCAAGGCGATGTTCATCGAGTATCACATTCCTCCGCTGCCCAAGGGCGACCGCGG
Source organism: Acidobacteriota bacterium (assembly GCA_003161495.1). GTDB lineage: Bacteria > Acidobacteriota > Terriglobia > Acidiferrales > UBA7541 > Palsa-360. The sequence goes on from PMOP01000075.1 coordinate 4,462, forward strand.
ATTTCACGACGCGCACCTGAGCCAGAATGGAGATGTCTGGTACGTGGACGCGCGCGGCTTGCAGGTCGGCAAAATGGATCCGCGCACGGCCACCTGGACTGACTACCCGGTTGCCGGCCCGCAATATCGCGGCCACGGCTTGACGCAGGATGCGAGCGGGGACATGTGGATGGCCGGCCACACCGCCTTCGTGCGAGTCGACAGTAAAACCGGAGCATTGAAATATTATCCGTACGACACCGAAGCCAAGCGGCCTCCGCACGGCAACACTCCATTCGTGGACTCTAAGCAAAATATTTGGGAGTCGCTCTCGTGGGCGAATGAAATTGCCAAGTGGGACCGTACCACAGGCGAAGTTTCGCTCTACAAAACTCCGACGGACAATAGTTTTGCCTACGGCATGGTCATGGACAAGAACGACAAAGTCTGGCTCGCGGATTGGTGGCGTTGCAAGGTCACGAAATTCGATCCCGTGGACAGCCAATGGATTGAGTACGCTCCTCTCTCCAGGCCCTGCACTATGCGGCGCGTATTCGCCGACCATAATGGCATGATCTGGTACGCGCTCGAATGGCCGGGAAAAATCGGAATGCTCGATCCGAACACGAACAAGATTGTGGAATACGCGCTTCCCGTGAAGTGGTCTTTTCCGTACGACATCCAGCAGGATCACGACTCAAATTATTGGATCGCCGATTCCGGGCAGGGCGGCGCGCTGATCAAATTCGATCAGAAATCAAAAGCCTTCACGTATTATCCGTACGTGCAGCGAACCGATATGCCCAAGATTGAAGTCTCGAGCGAGAATTCGATCTGGTACACCACGCGAGCTGCCGATTCAAAAGACCAGGCGCTAGGTGTCCTGTACCCCGACAAATCAAAAATCCAAACGCTGGCCGCTAGCTACTAAGCACTCCGTGCTTTAAGTAGCGCGGGCTTCAGCCTGCGGGGTTTAGTCCTAGCAAGGACTAACCCCCGCAGGCTGAAGCCCGCGCCACTAAATTCCATCAAACATCATCGCTCCGGTTAATATAAGTTTTTCCCGCGCGAATCGCCGCCACACTTTGCAGTTTCTGTCTTCCTGTGCGTTTCTTCCCCGTGCTGTCACTGAATGTAAACGACCCTTCACGCACTTCTAGAATCGTAATATCCGCAACAGCCCCCACCCGCAAAGTCCCAAGCTCCACTCCGAAATTAAACATGCGCGTCGGCCGAAGGGTCACGCGTTCAATCACCTGATCCACGGTCATCCCGAGAAGCAGAAACTTCGAGAGCTCCGTGACCAGATCGTAGACCGGCCCGTTGTAACTCAATCCTCCAAGGTCCGTCCCGATCGTGTCCGGCAGGAAATTTTGCTGTAAACATTTTTCCGCCACGTCCAGGCTCAGATGCGGCCCGCCATCGCCCACATCGAAAAGGACGCCTCGCTCCCGGCATTCGAGCATCTCGGGGAGAATTTTTCCGTTGGCATCGAGCGGCCCGTGCGGCCGTCCCGTGAAGCAGTGCGTCAACACATCGCCTTTCCGCAATTGGCGAAGAATGTCCTGCAGGGGAGAATAGGAATCGCCGACGTGCACCATCAACGGAAGGTTGGAAATTTTCGCGGCTTCCAGCGCGCGTTTCAAAACTTCGAGATCGTTCGCGCCCGTAATTTCTTTGGAGAGCCGCGCCTTGATCGCGACGACGTCAGGTTTATTCGCTTCCGCCGCCCGCGCCGTCAATTGCGGATTCACCCAGTCAAGATTTGAGTAGTTCCCGACAAGACCCATCAGCGTGCCGCGCGCCCCGATGTCCACCATCGCATAAACTCGCGTGGCCGAAGGCTTGATGACGTACTGCCGAAATCCCGCGATGGAAAAATAGCCCGCCGAGCCCGCATCCACCGCCGTGGTGACGCCGCGCCCCAGGCAATATTGATCCGCGTTCACCCCGGTAGGGCCCACGCCTTCGAAGATATGCACGTGTACATCGATGAGCCCCGGCGTGACGATTTTTCCTTTTGCGGAAATCACGCTCCGCGATCCATCCGCCGGAATGTCCGGCGCGACTTGAAGAATCTTTCCGTCTTTCACGGCCACGTCGAGCAGCGCGTGCAAATTCTGGCTGGGATCGACGACTGTGCCGCCCTTGATCAGCAAGTCGCGGCTCTGCGACAACGCCGCGCCCATATCTTGCGCGGGAGAAACTGGCGCAGCGTTAGCCGGACGAGCAAAGCCACTCGAAGCCAGCAGCGGCGATCCAATCAGCAATTGAGAAAACCGGCGACGTGTCAGCATTAAGCGCCTCTTTCTGCTAAATTCGAGTAGCACAGCCACTCTTGGCTGTGCGGATTTCTCAGCTTCAACATTGGCATCTTGTAATTGCGATCGCGAAACCCGCACAGCCAGGAGTGGCTGTGCTACTAAAATCTACACAACCGCAATCAATTCAATCTCGATGCGCCCGCCGTGCAATCGCGCCACCTCGACCGTGGCGCGCGCCGGCGGATGCGATGGAAAATAGCGGCTGTATACTTTTCCCATCGCATCAAAATCGTTCATGTCTTTCAAATACACGGTCGTCTTCACCGTTCGATCGAGCGAAGAATCCGCCGCTTCGAGAATGGCTTTGATGTTTTCCAAAACAAGTTCCGTCTGCCGCGTGATGTCATCCTCGATCACTTGCCCGCTCTTCGGGTCGCGCGCGGTTATTCCAGCGACGAAAACGAATCCATTAGCCTTAATCGCCTGCGAAAAAGGCCCCACGGGTTTCGGCGCGCGATCCGTAGAAATTGCGCGCAGCTTTGAACCCGATGACGCAGGCTTATTGTCGGCTCCGCTCGCCACGCGGGGTGCGACCGCTGCAGCCAGCCCGCTCACCGCCGCATTTCTCAAAAATGTTCTCCGCTTCATATCGTCCCCCCGCATCCGCAATTTCAAAACTCAAGTCCCAGCTCAATTCAGAAATCTCAAATCTCAAATCTCAAATCTCAAATCTCAAATCTCAAATCTCAAATCTAACTTACCCCTGCAGCCTCCCGAACAACTCCCAAAGCGCGCCCATCTTACTTCAATCCCGTCTCTCTTTCCTGAATGGATATGAGCAGGCGGCCCATTCACAGCATCTCTGATCTCGGCAGGACGTGATATAAGTTTCGTTGACGGGCCACGACTGCACGGAAGGATAGGCAAATGTCCCAAACGATGGACTCGAAAACATCCGATCGCAAATGGCTGGGCCTCTATGACCGTCCTCACCGCGATTTGCGGGAATTTCTGGAACGCGCGGAAAGTCTCGGCGAAGTAACGCGCGTGAAGGGCGCGAGCTGGGACCTGGAACTCGGCGCACTCGCGGAAATTGTCAATCACAAGCGGTCGGAAGCCCCCGCGCTTTTATTTGAAGACATTACCGGCTACCCGAAAGGGTTTCGCGTGCTCTCCGGTTCGGGAAATTCTTCCAAGCGCATGGCGCTGATGCTGGGTTTTCCGATGCCGCGAACGGCCATCGATGTCGTGCAGGCCTACCGCGATCGAATGAAGCTGCACAAGCCGATCCCGCCAACCACGGTGAAGCACGGCCCCATCCTGGAAAATATCGATCGCGATGAAAACGTGGACCTCTACAAATTTCCCGCGCCGCGAGTGCACGAAAAAGACGGCGGCCGCTACATCGGCACGGAAGATCTCGTGATCATGCGCGATCCCGATGAGGGCTGGGTGAACGCGGCAACCTACCGCGTGCAAGTTCACTCCAAGAACAGCACCGGCCTGTGGATGTCTCCCGGCAAGCACGGCCGCCAAATCCGCGATAAATATTTCAAGCAGGGAAGGCCGTGCCCCGTGCTCGTTTGCTGCGGCCATGATCCTCTATTATTTCTGGCCGCGGCCAACGAAATAAAATTTGGCGTGTCGGAATTCGATTATGCCGGCGGACATCGCGGCGAGCCATTCGAGGTGATCCCCAGCGAAATTCATGGGCTTCCCATGCCCGCGCATGCAGAAATAATTTTGGAAGGCGAATTAACCGAAGGCGACCTCCACACCGAGGGCCCGTTCGGAGAATTTACCGGCTACTACGCGAGCCCGTCCAGCGAGCAGCCCGTCATCCGCGTTCACCGCGTCTATCATCGCAACGATCCGATCCTGACGCTGGCCACGCCAATGCGCCCGCCCTCGGACATGTCCTTCGGCAGGTCCATCGTCAAGTCCGGAATGATTTGGGACGCTATCGAACGCGCGGGAATTTCCGGCGTGCAAGCCGTTTGGTGCCACGAAGCCGGCGCGATGCGCCTGTTCAACGTCATCTCCATCAAACAAGCCTACGCCGGCCACGCCAAGCAGGTTGGACTCGTCGCCGCGGGATGCCAGGCAGGCGCCTATCTCGGCCGCTTCGTCGTGGTCGTCGACGATGACGTTGATCCCACGGATTTGTTCGATGTCGTATGGGCGATGTGCACGCGTTGCGATCCCGCTTTGGACATCGAAATCATCCGCCGCATGTGGAGCGGCCCGCTCGATCCGATCATTCCGCACGGCTCCCCCGTGAACTACAGTTCGCGTGGATTGATTGATGCATGCCGCCCCTTCGAGCGAATCAAGGATTTTCCGGCGGTCGTAGGCGCAACGCCGGAGCTTCGCGCCAGAGTCGCGGCAAAATTTGCGGACATTCTCAATAAGATTTAAGAGGAAACAAGTGGCGCAGGCTTCAGCCTGTGGGTTTTCAAGCTGGCGAAGCGCAAAATCCAAAACCCACAGGCTGAAGCCTGCGCCACCAAAAATACCTCATGACAACCCCGACCACCGTGAACGTCCCCGACTTGATCGACCAACAAAAAGTCGGCTCATTTCAAATTCGCGTTCTAATCCTGTGCGCCCTGGCAGCCATGCTGGACGGTTTTGCCGCCCAAATGATCGGCTACTTAGCACCCTCCCTTAAGCGCGATATGAACTTGGACCCTGCCGCGCTGACGCGAATTTTCGCCTGGGGTTTGGTGGGCCTGATGCTGGGCGCATTAACACTCGGACCGGTTGCTGACCGTTTTGGCCGCAAGCCCGTGATCGTCACCTGCACATTATTTTTTGGTTTACTTACTTTGGCCACGGCCTTCGCGCATTCCGCTAACAGCCTCACGGTTCTGCGCTTTCTCGCAAGCATGGGCTTCGGCGGCACGATGCCCAACGCCATTGCGCTAACCGCGGAATATGCCCCGCACCGTCGACGCGGCACCATGATCACCATCATGTTTTGCGGTTTTCCCATCGGCGCCACAATTGCCGGTTTCGCCGCCGTCCCCATTCTTCCCGTCTATGGCTGGAGAGGAGTTTTTGTTCTGGCCGGACTCATGCCGTTAGTGCTGGCTCCGGTGCTGGCCATTCTGCTTCCCGAATCCATCCGCCACCTCGTGATTCACGGAAAGAATACCGAGCGTGTGAGAGAATTGCTGACCCGCGTGAGCCCGCATCTCGTTTTCGGCAGCGACACAATTTTCGTTGTGCGCGAAGAGCGCGCGCCCGGCTTGCCCGTCGCCCATCTTTTTCGGCAAGGCCGCGCCCTCCCGACCGTTTTATTGTGGATCGGTTTCTTCATGAGCCTCGTCGATATCTAC